>CAMZHP010000016.1 GCA_947306845.1 uncultured Prevotellaceae bacterium | reverse complement strand
ATGTGCTTGGAGCATTACGACACGACGTCTTTATTCCTTGGGATGATGATTTGGATGTAGCGATCGAGGAAAAGCATTATAAACGGCTTTGTGATTACCTGAAAACCCATCCCCATCCACGTTATGTATTGCAGAGTACAGAGACAGACAAAGGTTCTTTAAGATTTTGGTGTACAATCAGGGATACAAAAAGTGAATACATACATAGGCGTCCCATCAGTCTGAATGATGCATTCAAATACAGAGGATTACAGATAGACTTGTTTAGCATGCATCGCAAGCAGATACCATTTCTTCACAGGGCAGCTGACATTTTTTATAGATATACAGTTATGAAGATAATAGGCCATTCCTTTTTCTTGGCCAAATTATGCTTTGACATTCAGCGATATATCATCCATCCAGTATTCTATTTCATATCCCGCATATTTGGCAACAGCAACATGTATATGTTTGCTTATGGCACACCTTTCAAATACCGATTCCCCAAAGATGTGGTGCTGCCGTATAAGAACATGAATTATGAGGGTCATGCCTTCCCCGGTCCAGCCAATCCTGAGGAATATTGTGCAATTCACTATGGCCCCAATTATGGGGATCTGCCAGACAAAGACCATCGCAACCATCACGATGTAGTTTATGTCCTGACAGACTGAAAACAAACAAATTGTCTTTAAATTCATTCGGCAACGTGTCCTTTTTAAAAAGAAATTTTGTTTGGAATAGTTTACTAGTCATTTCAGGCTACCTGTTTCCATTGCTGACATTCCCGTATATTACGCGAGTGTTGGGGGCAGAGAATTTAGGCATGGCCAATTTTGCGATGAGTGTCGTTGACTATGCCATACTGTTTTCCTCATTAGGTCTGGCCACCATTGGCTACCGCTATATTCCCCAGTGCAATGATGACAAGGAAAAGCGGAACGATGTATTCAGCCATTTGGTCACCATTCATATTCTCATGACATTGGCCATTTTGGTCGTTTATACTTTGTGTATATTCTTTATACCTAAACTTTCAGCCGACAAGCCTCTCTACTTTTTCGGAGCTACCAAAGTCATATTCAATGTGTTTCTTGTGGAGTGGCTTTTTCAAGGAATGCAAGATTTCAGGTATATTACTCTCCGGACCATTCTGGTAAGAACCCTATACGTAATCGGTGTCTTTGTCTTTGTCAGAAATAAAAACGATTACGACATTTATTTCTACCTGACAATTGCACAAGTGGTTATCAATGCCATTATCAACTGGAAATACACGAAGAAGTATGTTTCATTCAGGTTCAAAATAAAAGGATGCGGCGAATATTTGTTCCCCGTTTTCTCCATGGGAGTCAACAGGATCCTACTTTCCTTTTATGTGACTTTTAATGTGCTTTATCTCGGTTTTGTATGTGGCAACGCCTCCGTTGGTTATTTCACTACAGCTACTAAACTATATGGCATCTTCCTTTCTTTTTTGAGTGCATACAACGGGGTTGTCGTTCCATATCTCAACAATCTGTTTGGTCGTCATGAAATGGAACAATTCACCAAAATGGTCAATTATTCCTTTTCCATCATTGGCTTTTTATCTATACCCATTGTCATCGTATGTGTCATACTCGCTCCAGAAATCATTCGAATAATGGCAGGTGAGGGATATGAAGCTGCTATACTGCCATTCAGAATCGTCATTTTCCAAGTCTTTTTCATCGGTATCGCACAGATATTGGAGAATCAGATTCTATTGTCTTTAAAAAAATTTAAAGAGGTTTTGATATGTACATCTATCTGCATATTTCTTTCACTGATCATTCTTTTTTCCTTCACTCCAAAATACGGAGAGGTGGCAGCGGCTTATGCTGTAGCCATCCCACATGTGCTCGAGGTCATTTTGCTGTATTACTATACTCGTCAATCTCTTGACGTTTCATTCCCTTATGCAGATTATTTCTATCATATCATTGTCTGCATACCCATCATTGTTTTTTGCATGTTGCTGAAGAATATGTTCAATAATTATTTGATTATATTAGCACTTGGAGGCGGTGTTTCCGTTCTATTTTATCTGATTGTGGAATACTTTATTATAAAGCAGGATCTGCTGGTAACGGAAGTAAACAAGCTTTTACGTCCATCAAAGACAAATAGATAATCCATGAAAATCATTCATATAGAATCAGGTGTTGGCAACCAGATGCTGAGTTATTGTGAGTATCTGGCAATTAAGAAAATGAACCCTGAGGATGACTGCTACGTGGAAACCATCATATACGATATCCCTGAGTGCAATGAGGTGGTCTGCCAATGGAATGGTTATGAATTGGACCGTATATTCCATCTCAACGCTCCTAATATCAAGTCTGTCATTGCTCCAGAAAAATGGGAGCAGCTGATGACGGAAATACGGAACAGCCAATTCTGGCTGAGGAACTGGAACTATCCAGTGCATTTTACACGGGCATTCAACCACATCGGTATCCCGATGAAAAATATCCGGGGCGACTTCGAGAAACCTGGTGAGCCCTATAAGACGACGCTGAGCAAGCCGAATTACAAAAAAACATTCCTTTTCCAATATCTCAACTACCTCCGCAAGCGTTATTTTTCACGCCATACAACGGTTACGCCTCAACTCCCCGATTTGTTTGTCCGGTCAGACGAGAATTTGTTCACTGGGCAACAGCTGACATTCAAACTGATAGGATCAGGGATTGAGAGAATCGAGCCAGAGGTGCGCAAGGCGTTCACTTTTCCAGAGCTCACATCCCCTAAAGACATAGAACTGGCGGAAAAGGTGAGCGCATGTCAGTCTGTCGGCATCCATGCCCGAAGAGGCGACATGCTCAGTTACAATTTCGATTGTTACTATGGGGGGTATTTCAAGAGGGCTGTGGACCACATAAGGCAGTCAGTGAGCGAGCCCCATTTCTTTATCTTCTGTGACCCAGGCAGTGTGGAATGGGCCAAGCATCACGGCAAGGTACTGGGATTGGATTTCCGACATGATGATGTACAGTTTGTTGACTGGAACAAAGGAGAAGACAGCTGGCGCGACATGCAGCTGATGTCGCTATGCAAACATCAAATCATCACAAGAAGCTCTTTTGGCTGGTGGAGTGCTTGGCTCAACACAAATCCCGACAAGATCACCTGCTCACCAGATTCAGATACCATCACAACCCACCATTTTTAACAATAGCAGTCCGTGATACCCAAGGTCATCCATTATTGCTGGTTTGGCAACAACCCTTTGCCTCCCCTGGCCGTCAAATGCATCGCGTCTTGGAAGAAATACCTGCCAGACTATGAGATCAAGCGCTGGGACGAAAGCAACTTTGATGTCAACCTCATACCCTACACCGAGGAAGCATATAAGGCTGGGAAATATGCCTTTGTCAGCGATTATGCCCGTTTTTGGGTACTCTATCGTGAGGGAGGCTTGTATTTCGACACAGACGTAGAAGTGATCAAGCCTCTTGATGATATTGTCAAAAGAGGCCCCTTTTTAGGTTGCGAACAACCTGCCAACCCCGAAATGGCACCAGATGCTCCAGGAAAAGGCTTGTGGTGTGCCCCAGGACTGGGAATGGGTGCCACTCCCGGTCTCGCTTTTTACAAGGAAATGATAGACATTTACGAGAAATTGAGGTTTGAGAACAACGTGGGTGGCAAAAAGATTCTGACAGTTGTGAATTACACGACCAACTACTTATGCGAGCGCGGTATGCTCAACTCACCCGATATTCAGGAGATTGATGGCATTTTCATTTATCCCAACGACTATTTCTGTCCGGTTCACCCTGTGACGAAACGGATGCACATCACCAAAAACACGCGCACCATTCATCATTATGCTGCCTCGTGGATGGAAATTGGCGCAAAGGAAAAAGTAAAAAAAGCCATTCGTTCGCTGATACCCGAATTTGCCCTCTTGTGGTTCAACAAGTTGAAAAAGAGGGCATCCAAGCCCTCCATCAACAATCCAAGCACATGATCAAGACAAAATCTGACTTGAGAGAATGGCTTGCGCTCGACCTTGCCCGCTATGGCGAGGAAAAGCCAACCCTTTCTGACATGATTCTCCACAACGAGAAATGGTACCTATGGCAATATGTCAAAGCCTTGCGCCATGTGGAGTACTATACGAACAGCGGCCGGCGCGGTTTGCTGTTCTATTTTTGGTGGTACCGCTACAAGCATTTGGGAGCCCGCACACGCTGCAAAGTGAGCCCCAACACCACGGGGCCAGGTCTGGTGATTTACCATATAGGCGATTACACGGGTGTCAAGCCATCCGCCAGAATAGGCAAGAACTGCACTTTGCGTGCCGGTGTGGTCATCGGCCGGCGGTTTGATGAAACGGGTGATGGTCTGCCTGCCATCATCGGAGACAATGTGAACTTTGGACTGGGAGTCAAGGTTTTTGGCCGCGTCACCATCGGCAATAATGTGTCTATTGGAGCCAACTCCGTCGTGACTCACGACATCCCGGACAATGCTGTGGTAGGCGGAATACCAGCCCGGGTCATAAGAATCAACGAATAGGATTTCTCACCATTATCCCCCATGGCCAGCAAGCTATTTGTCTTCGGCAATATCGGCGATCTCCGTCAACTACCCAAAGGCGGAGGAGGACAGACCTCTTGCCGTCGTGTGATGCAAGGATTCCAAGAAGCGGGACTGGAGATAGCCCATGTGTCGCGCCATTTTGCGGAATGGAAGGGAAAGTTGCTGCATGTGATCGAGGTGCTACTCTTTGGGGTCATCGACCTGTTCAAGATATTCCTCCATCTCCGCAAGGAAGACCCAAGCCGCACCTTGTTCTTTCACATGACTTTTTCCGGTCCGCTCCTTCCCTATGAATACATTGTGACGAAGCTGGTCAGGATGATGGGATTCAAGAGCGTGATGTATCTTCAGGGAGGTCAGTTCCTGCACTACTACAATAAAGGAGGGAAAAGGTACAGGCAATTGTTCGCCAAGGTGCTCAACATGCAAGCATGTGTGATGTTTGAAGGGAAAGAAGGAATCGACCTTGTCCGTGCGTTCACCTCAGTTCCCCTAGCCCATTTTCCGAGCTATACCTTCAACAAGGACATTCCCCAGGAACCTCCTTTGCGCCCAGCAGACAAGATTGGTCTTATCTTTTTCGGACGCATTGACCCCAACAAGAATGTGGGTGTCATCATAGACTGTTTTGAACTGCTTTGCAAAAAATACGACAACATTTACCTTACCATCATCGGCGGACCAGGAAACAGTCCCCAATATGTGTCTGATATTGACAGGAAAATCACACAATCGGCATACGCCAACCATATCAGCAGATATGGATTGTCTCCCTATCCTTTCATCAAGGAAATGATGCAGACTCATCATTTTTTCGTTTTCCCGACGAAAGAACCCTGCGAGGGGCACAGCAATTCGCTCAGCGAAGCAATGAGCCAGGGGCTGGTGCCTATCGTGAGCAAGCACAATTTCAATCCGTCGATTGTTGGCAATGAAGCGTTGGTCGTGGACAGCTATTCTCCTGAAGACTACGCCAAGGCCATCAGCACCATCATCGAAGCCGGAGATTTTCAGCGGATCTCTCAACAGATAATAGAAAGAGAGGTGGAGCTCTTCTCATATAATGCCGTCAACCCTGCCATCACAAGAATGCTGAAAGCGCTATGAGACTGTCTCAATTGCATTTGCTTCCCTCCAAGGAAAGCGTCAGGTCAATTCCTGCCGGGAAATACCTTATCAACACCATCAATGCGCATTCCTATAATGTGGCACAAAAAGATATGGATTTTGCCTCAGCATTGGAGAAAGGGGACTACCTTGTTCCAGATGGTGCCAGCATCGTCCTAGCATGCAAAATGCTTCGCAAACCTGTGTCGCGCCCGACAGAAAGGGTAGCTGGATGGGATGTGTTTGAGATAGAAATGGAGAAGCTGAATCAGAGGGGAGGCAAATGTGTTTTTATGGGCAGCAGCAATCATGTACTCTCATTGATACGGCAAAAAGGAAGCGTTGACTATCCCAATATTCAAATTGCCACATACTCACCTCCCTATAAGCCTGCGTTTTCCGATTCTGACAACCGTGCCATCATCGACTTTATCAACAAGGAAAAACCTGATTTGCTGTGGATCGGCATGACGGCTCCCAAACAAGAGAAATGGGTGTGGGAACATTGGAATGAACTAGACATTGATTGCCACGTAGGCACAATTGGCGCTGTTTTTGATTTTTACGCCGGAACCGTCAAAAGGGCTCCAAGATTCTTGCAAGTTCACTCATTGGAATGGCTGTACCGGCTCATCAAAGAACCTCGCAGGCTATGGCGGCGTTACATACTGGGAAATATTTTGTTTGTATGGAATATCATCAAGATAGGATAAACAGCCGAAAGCCCAACCATTGAGTCAGCAAAAACAAATAGCATGAACATCAGCATTTTCGGATTAGGATATGTGGGCTGCGTGGGTGCGGCCTGTCTCACCAAGCTCGGCCATCATGTGATTGGTGTCGATGTGAACGAGAACAAAGTGAGGCTCATCAATGAAGGCAAACCCACCATCATCGAGGAAAGCATTGCCGAGCTCTGTGCCGAGGCGCATGCCACCGGACGAATGCGGGCTACCATGGATGCCTCTGAGGCCGTGATGGAGAGCGACATCTCTTTCATCGTAGTTGGAACACCCTCCAGCAAGGAAGGGCACCTCAACCTCAGCTATATCTTCGCCGTGGCCAAACGCATCGGTCAGGCACTTAGCAAGAAAGACAGTTTTCACATCATCGCCATCCGCTCGACCGTGCTTCCCGGCACCAATGAGGAAGTAGGGAGAATCATCGAAAAGGAAAGCGGCAAAAAGCGGAACCAAGACTTCGCTGTTGTGAGCAATCCCGAATTTCTGCGCGAAGGAACGAGCGTCAACGACTACTTCCACCCTCCCCTCACCCTCATCGGCACCGACAGCGAACGCGCCGAGGACGTGATGCGCGAGCTTTACAAGGATTTCCCAGCAGAGTTTCTCGTCACTGACATCAAAGTGGCAGAGATCATGAAATATGTGAACAACACCTTCCACGCACTGAAAATCGTGTTCGGCAATGAAGTGGGCAACATCTGCAAGGGTCTCAACATCGACAGCCACAAGGTGATGGAGATTTTCTGCAAGGATCGTCAGCTCAACATATCCCCCTACTATTTCAAACCAGGCTTTGCATACGGCGGGTCGTGCCTTCCCAAGGACATGAAGGCCCTGCGTACGCTGGCCCATGACCTCTATGTAGATGTTCCTGTGATCGACAGCATCCATCCCAGCAATGAGAACCAAAAAGAAAACGCCGTGCAGGCCATCCTGTCCAAAGGCAAGCGGAAGGTGGGCATTCTGGGCCTAAGCTTCAAGTCTGGCACCGATGACTTGCGATGCTCTCCCATAGTTGACGTGGTGGAACGACTGCTGGGCAAGGGTTGTGAGATACGCATCTATGACAAAAATGTCGTGGTAAGCGAGCTCACCGGCACCAACAAGGATTTCATCATGGCCAAGATACCCCATTTGCAACATTTTATCACCAGCGACCTCGATTCAGTTTGCGCATCATCCGACATACTTGTGATTGCCAATAAGGAGAAGGAGTTTGAGCGTCTGTTGGAGCAATATCCGCACAAGATCATTGTTGACTTGGTGAGACAATGGAGGGAAGTGGACTACGATGGCATCTATGACGGCATCTCCTGGGGTGACATCAACCAGCATAATGCCTGATAACAAACCCCCATTTCATGCAGAGAAAAATCCTCATCATAGTAGAAAACCTCCCCGTGCCTTTCGACACCCGTGTGTGGCAGGAAGCAACCACATTGGCTGAAAACGGCTATGAGGTGTCTGTCATCAGTCCCAAAGGGAAAGGGTATGAGAAAGAGTATGAATATCTGCAAGGCGTGCATATCCACCGCCACGACATGCCGGTAGAGGGCAACGGAGCCTTAGGATATGCCAGGGAATATTTCTGTGCCCTTCGCGAGGAACTTCGTCTGGCCCGCAAGATATATAAGGAGCGTGGTTTCCATGTCATCCACGGCTGCAACCCTCCCGATGACATCTATCTGGTGGCCAGATGGTTCAGGCGCAAAGGCGTGGATTATGTCTTCGACCATCACGACATCTGCCCCGAACTCTATGAGGCCAAGTTTGGCAAGTCCTCGGGATTGCTTTACAAAAGCCAGTTGTGGCTAGAGCGTCAGACCTACAAACATTGCGCCTTCGCATTCGTGACGAATGAGAGCTATAAGAAAATTGCCATCGAACGGGGCGGCATGAAAGAGGAGGATGTCTTCGTGCTCCGAAGCGGTCCCAAGTTGGAGCGGCTGCGGATTTCTCCCCCCAAGCCTGCAATCAAACGGGGCAAGAAGTATATGGTGGGGTATCTGGGGGTTATCGGTCAGCAGGAAGGCATCGAATATCTTCTGGAGGCAGCACATTATATCCGCAACGAGCTACACCGTAACGACATTTTCTGGGGTATTGTGGGAGGTGGACCCCATCTGGAAGCCCTTCGCCGACAATGCCATTCCATGGGACTCGACGATATCGTTGAATTCACTGGGCGCGTGCCCGACGAAACCCTTCTCAACTATATCAACACCGCCGATGTGTGTGTCAATCCGGATAAATACAATGCCATGAACGACAAGAGCACGATGAACAAGATACTCGAGTATATGGCATTGGGCAAGCCCATCGTCCAGTTTGACCTCACCGAGGGTCGCTATTCCGCCCAGGATGCCTCTCTGTATGCCGTTCCCAACAATGCGCGAGACCTGGCCGACAAAATCATCCTGCTGCTTGAGGATGAGCGAATGCGCCAGCGAATGTCAGCCTATGGTCGTGACCGCATCATCAACCATCTGAGCTGGGAGCATACGAGCAAGGCATTGCTAGAAGGATATGACAAGTATTTCACGGAAAGAAGGAAATTGGAATAGGTGTGTAGGAGTGTAGGAGATTAGGAGATTAGGAGATTAGGAGATTAGGAGTATAGACATTACATCATAAAAACGAACATCATATGTTGGACTTATTTCAGGCATATCGTACGTTTTTTGGAAAAGGAGACGCCCTTTACCAATTGTTTTCACCCTATCGCATTTGCCCATTGGGTGCCCATGTCGACCATCAGCATGGTCTGGTGAGCGGTTTCGCTTTTGACAGCGGTATAGAATTCCTGTTTTCTGCCACAGATACTGGCAAAGTAGAAATGTGCTCCCTCTCTTTCGAAGGACTGATGACCTTCAATGTGAGGCGAGAGATTGACTCCAAGCAACACAACTGGGGCGACTATCTCCGCGGTGCCGTGTGGTCGCTGCAAAAGGATTTCCAGTTGCAGAAAGGCATCCGTGGCGTAGTAAAAGGTTCCATGCCCATCGGCGGTCTATCTTCCTCAGCCGCCTTGCTCTGCGGATTCGTCAAAGCATTGGACAAGGTCAACAACTTGAGACTAGAAAAGATGCAGGTCATCAAATACGCCTCTATGGCAGAACGCACTTATGTGGGCCTCAACAACGGTATTCTCGACCAGGCCTGTGTAGTGCTGTGTGAGGCTGAAAAACTTCTGTACCTTGACACCGAGACTTCTGAATACAAGATACTTCAGTTTGGTGATGGCAAAAGAGACCTTCCTTTCAAAATCGGCATCTTCTTCAGCGGCGTGACCCGTAAGCTCACTGGCACCGACTACAACTTGCGCGTGTCGGAGTGCAAGACGGCAGCATGGATGATGCAAGCCTACGAGAACATTCCTTTGAAGGAACTGCAGGACACCCGGTTGCATGATGTCCCCGAGGAGTTGCTGGAGAAATATGGCGAGCGCATGCCCGAGCGTTTTGCCAAGCGCGCCCGCCACTTCTATACTGAGTGCGACCGTGTGGAAGCTGGGGTGGAGGCGTGGAAAAAAGGTGATATCAAAGCCTTTGGCCAACTGATATTCGAGAGCTGCGAGAGTTCGATGAACAACTATGAATGTGGTTCTCCTGAGTTGATAGAACTATACAAGATCATGCGCCGTACAGATGGCATTTATGGCGGCCGTTTCAGCGGGGCAGGCTTCAAAGGTGCCTGCATTGCCCTGGTTGACCCCATGAAAGAGGACAGCATCCGTGAGTATGTGACACAAGAATACCTCAAGGCATTCCCACAATACCGTGACTCCTTCAAGGTGTTCTTCTGCAACACCAGCAATGGCGTTGATTTTCTATAAGCATAACCGACCCCCAACATTATGCAGAATATCATCATCGCAGCGGGCTATGCCACAAGGCTTTACCCCCTGACCGAGAATTTCCCCAAGCCCTTGTTGAAAGTGGGCAAAAAAACCATTTTGGGACGCATGCTTGACGACATCGACCTCATTGAAGATATTGATGAGCATATCATTGTCACCAATCACAAGTTTGCACCCATCTTTGAGGAATGGCTCAGGGAGACTGACTACCAGAAGCCCATACGGGTCATCGACGACGGAACAACCAGCAACGAAAACCGGCTAGGCGCCGTCAGGGACCTGCTATTGGCCATCAACCAATGTGCCGTAGACGATGACATCATGGTGCTGGCAGCAGACAACATCCTGGATTTCTCATTTCAGGGCTTCGTGGACTTCTTCAAGGAGAAAAAGACATCTGTCATCATGTTCTACCATGAGCCATCGCTAAAACGACTTCAGCGTACTGGTGTGATAGCCATCAATGATGACATGAGGGTGCTTCAGATGCAAGAAAAGCCATCAGAGCCCGTCTCAGAATGGGCCGTACCTCCTTTTTACATCTACAGACGTGCAGACATGCCGCTGATCCGGGACTGCATGAACCACGGCTGCGGTTTCGACGCGCCAGGCAATCTAGCACATTATCTGGTGGACGTCACCGCCATTCACGCCTGGAAAATGCCTGGCAGCCGCTACGACATCGGTTCGCTCGATAGCTATGAGGAAGCACAACGGCTTTTCGGCTGATCATCATTGCCTACCGACATAAAGAAAGTTGCTTTCGGGCTGTCACCTCTGACAAAAGACAATCACCGCCGTCATCCCTGGATGACGGCGGTGATTGTCTTTTGTCACTTACGTATGGGAGAACCACCACAACCGGAACTTCTCGTCGAAGATAGCATTGAGACGTGAGTAGCGGGTGTCCACATAGTCACGGCGGCATCCCAATGTCTTGGCGACATCCTCAGGCTTGGTGCCTTTCCGTCTCTCCGTGAAGATAAAGACATCGCGCTCCTTCCAACGAAGGATGTTGGTGACAAAGTTGTTGATGAACTCCATGGCCCGTGCCTCAATCTCTCCGTTGGCAAGATTAACGCCAAAGACATCGCTGAACACGTTGTTGGTCTGCACAAACATGCCCATCGCGTCTTCCAAATCCACGGATGTGGTGACGTAGCGGGGTGACTTGTCTGTAACGACATACTCCTCATAGACATAGTTGGAGTTGACAAGGCGAAACTTGAAATAATTCTCTGCCATATCCCTTACTTTCTTGAATTCGTTGGAGTCCATTTTCATTGCTTTCATAATCAGATCTTCTGTTTCTCTCTCCACATAGATCTTGATCAGCAAATCATGGTCATCACCTTTGGGCATGACCTCGTCAATGATCATCTTGCATCCTTCCGGAGTCTGTTTCTTCAGGTTGACTTTGGTGTTCTTGGCGGTGCACTGCCTCACATCCTTGATGATCCTCTGTTGCTTGAGATAGCCAGTGATGGTGTGGAAAGTGACCGTGAAGAGCCAGTTGTCGAGAGACTTGCCTGAGAAGGTGTCCAATACATGCCAAGTGCCGTCATCCCAGAATTTCTCATACATGATGGTTCCAAAATCCTCTTTTGACATCTGGTATTGGTAAGTGGACCTCACACATTTGGTGATGTATTTCCTGATATCACACATGGAGTAGGTTTCGTTTTCCTCTCCGTAGAAGAAAGCATGGCAAAATTTCTCGTCTGTCTTGAGGCGGTGGAAAAGTTTCTGGACGTCCTCCGGACTAAGAGAGGAAAAGGTGCGTTTATTGAGATGGTTCATAGATGTCGCATTATTTAGTGAGTTGTAAAAGTGTAGTGGTAGTTTAGGGAAGAAAAAATCCGAACTTCTCTGTTTTCTGAGAAAGTCCGGAACTTCTGCGGTAGGCTTTTTCGCTAGCTAATTAAGGGAGAATTTTCCTTTTTTCTTCATGCAGCGAGGTGGAAGTTCCGTCGGTCGATTTCGCTCTGTGAGCAATGATTCTAGCTCTGTTGTCTGGGGATTCTTGCAGGATAGTTTGCGTGATGTTTTTTTCTCATCCAATACGTTGGTGAGATTTCCGATAATAGTCCTCGTCTTGTGGAAAGAGGCAAAGTAGCCTAGTTGATCTGTCAGTTTGCCCATGGCTAAACTGTCAGAATTCAGGGGCGCACATGTCAGTCGATGGTTTTCAAAGTGCATGAGTGATAGTTCCAATGCTTGAAATAGTTTGATGAGACAGTGATAATTTCCGTAGCAATCCGTTAATAGTACAGACCTTTTTTCCAGTAGTTGGGATGGTTATACATCCTCCAATTCAATCAATTCTTCAAAGTAATGCAAAGATAAAGCAAAATTTTAAATTTTGTATAATCCTAAAGATAATTTTACTTATATTAAGATATTTTTTCAAATCGATGTCTTTTCATCCAAAGACTTAATGGATGTTCCTGATATTGGTAGCCTCGACGGTGATTTCAAAAGGTTTTTCCGCTGCCCAGTAAGCAGCTTTCCTACAAATGTCCACATTGGTTGAGTCAACAGCCATGGCTCCTTTTGATCCAGCCTCATCAGCTGTGAGTGTATAAATGAGTGTGTTGTCAAGGATGCTTCTTTTGGCAAAAGAGGAAAGCAATCCCTCGTACAAAGCACATGCAGCTACAAACTTACCCACTCCGCTGCACATGTGCCAGTTGTCTCTCGTGAGATACATGCCATTTTCAAGTCCTTGAGACCTGGCATTCTGAACGGCAGTTCCCACTGGAAGAACCCTCAATCCATACTCCTTGGCGACTTTCTTGGCACACGAGATGTTTCCCTCCCATTCCTTCTCCGTGCTTTGGACTGTATGAGTCCAAGGCATCATATATGCAAACTTCAACCGAGGATTGGGACAATGGTTCTTGATGCCGTCAATCAAGGTCTGAAGCGTATTCTCGAAAGTCTCCCATTTGTAGGATGCATCACTGTTTTGCAGAATCACGCAGACATCCCACGGCTGATTCAGGATATCACGCAGAGCACCCGTCACGTTCATCTTAATGGCACCAGCCATCCGGTAATAAGATTGTTGAACACCGGTTTCCAAAGTCTCAATCCATTTAGCCAAGCCACCGCCGCTGATTACTCCTGTATAAACACAAAAACGTTTGCGGTCCATCCCTGCGGAGTCGGTCACATCCTTGAGGTAGAGAGTTGCATCACTTGCGAAACTGTTGCCGAGCATAAGAACACGCATCGTATCTCCCTCAAAATCCAGACGTCCCTTATACCCCGCTTCAAATGCGTCGTTCTCTTCCGTATAATTTGAACCTGAGTGTGCGTTTCCATCCTGTCCTCCAATCATTTCATCTGATTGAGAAGAAGAACAGGCACAAATCATCAGCACAGCTGCAAAAACAACTGAAAACCGCCTCCACGCCAAAGAGGAAAAATGAACAAGATGCGCATTCATAGTTGCAAAGATAATACAATTTGCCAACTATTCATCAAATAACCTTCATTTTTTGGCTTCGGATGAATAAAAAATAGTCAAAGTTTGTACGGCTCAGAAAAAACCATTATTTTTGCAATATAACACTACAAGCAAATCATCCAATAAAACCCATCACTATGTACAAACGAGTTACCACTATTTTTGTGTTGGCAATGATGGTCATCTTCGCCTCAGCAGCCGACCGACAAATTTCCATCACGCTGAAAAACGCCAGCACTTGCGACATGCCCAACTTTCCTTTTCTCATTGCGCTGTCGGATAGTCCCAACGTTGCTTCCGCCTTGGTCATGTCAGACGGGAAAGAGATACCCTGCCAGTTGGATGACACCGATGGTGACGGCAAGTTTGACGAACTGTTTGCCTTGGTCAACCTACCCAAGAAGTCGCAAAAGACCTTTCAAATCACCCTTAGCGACATCGGAACTCCCCGCGCCTACGAGCCCAAGGTATATGTGGACATGATGCTAACTAACAGTAAAATCAAGGAGTCGAACAAGCAAAACCTTTACATATCGCAACTTACCGTAGACCGAGGCGTGAACCCCTATTCGATGCTGCACCACCACGGAGCGGCTTTTGAAAACGAGTTGGTAGCCTACCGCATCTATTTCGACCATCGTCAAACGGTGGACATTTATGGGAAATACAAAATGGGGCTTGAACTCAAGGAGACCCAGTTTTACCCCGACAAAGCCCAGGCAGCATCGGGCTATGGCGACGATGTGCTATGGGTGGGCAACACCTTGGGAGTAGGCACCCTTCGCGGATGGGACGGTCAGGCGCCAACCATGATCAGCGATGTGGAGCACCGCAGTCAGCGACTGGTGGCCCGCGGTCCGTTGCGCACGATTGTGGAGGTGAAGGATGAGCAATGGCGCCCACAACCCGACAGTCAGCCAACCGACATGGTGACTTACTACACGCTCTACGCCGGGCGCCGTGACTGCAGAGTCGATGTGTTTTTCAACCGCGAGGTCAATGACCTCAAATTTGCCACGGGACTTATCAATGTGAAGAACTCTGTGGAGCACAGCGACCATCAAGGGCTTCGCGGATGCTGGGGCACCGATTGGCCTGTATCGGAGAAAGACTCCGCCGGACACAAACGGGAGACAGTGGGATTAGGAATCTGCCTATACCGATACGATGTGGAGAGTGAACTGCCAGCCACCAAAGACAATTATCCCTTTGTCATCAAAACGTCGGATAACCGTCTCACCTACCGCATCACATTCGGAAGCGACAATGAGAGTTTCGGTTTTCACAATGCGAAGGACTGGTTTGCATATCTGGAAGAATGGAAGAAGACCATTATAGCAGAAGACCAGGTTGAGGTTCAGTGATTCTTTTCAGTAATAGAGGCCTTGGGTTTCAGCATTGTCACGTGATTGACCAACGACTTCCCGTAATGCCTGTTGTGCCTCGGGAGCCTGTTGTCATCATAAACACCAAGGTGAAGCGTGTCGATTTTCTGCAACATATTGGCGGGCAATTCGCTCGCCAAATTTTCTTGTGTCAGCAACAAACATGGCACAGCTTTCTCCACAGCTTTTTCGTCACTCAAGTCAAGCGGCTGGATTTTCTTATTGGCGGCGTAAACCAGTTCTATTCTCAATGCCTCATCCTTATTATAGTACATGGGAAGTGCTTTCAGCTCATTATTGAGCTGAAGCAAGCCGATGCTCCTCTGCTGAGGATTGATGAAGATATTGCCTACGGCTCCCAACATGAAACACTCAATGATGAGAAACAGGATGATCACCCCTCTGACTATGCTTACCATATCCTTCCGTGTTGTGGAGAACAGGAGATAGATGGCTATGCCGAAGAGGAAGAACGCGATGAAAACAGAGGTCCCAAAATCAATGATGTGCCAGTTCGTCATTCTGAAATGGACAAAGAAAGGCAGGCCGAAAGCCAACAACGTCATCAGGTATCCGTTGGAGAAGAACAATCCCCTGCCCCATTTGTCACTGGGCCAGCGCTCTGGAAAGGAGAAAAGGAGACAGGCCACGGACAGCGCACAAGGCGGAACGAGAGGCAACAGGTCGTTCATCTCTTTATTGGGAATGGCCGACAAGAGCACCAGTGCAATGGCCAGCCATGCCAATGCCATGCGGTAAAGCCTTTTGGTGCTCAATCGCTTATACCAATAGGATATGAAAAATGCAGCCACAAGGAGCAAGGTCCACACACCCATCTCAGCAAAAAACCGCCAGTAATAATACCATGGCCTTGTGCTGTCATTGGCAAATACCTTCAGCTCGCCTGCCAGCTTATACTCGGGATAAGCTGACATGAGGTAAACGATACGCCATCCAAAGACAACGATGCAGATCAGGCACATGAGGGCAAGAGGCATCCACCGCCCTTCCATTGCAGGTCTTTTCAGCAACAGCATGACTATCACCAAAGGCAACAGCATGGTGTAAAATGGCTCCGCGCCGTTACCCAGGAACGAGAGGCCCATCATGATGCCTGCCAACAGCGCCCAACGCCACTTGTGAGGACGCGCATAATAGCGTTCATCATACAACATTCTGAACATGAAATAAATGGCACCCATCATTAGCGAATAGCCATAAATATCCTGGCTCACCATCCTTCCGTGATAGATGACATTGTAGGATGTGAGGAAGACGACAGTAGCCAGTTCTGCAAAGCCACGCCTCCTCTCCATATAGCGGGCCACGCCGAAGAAGAACAGAGCCCACAGGGTGGCCAGCAAAGCCACGACGCTGCGCTGCACACTGATATTTCCAGGATACGCCATTTCCACGAAAGCCGCCACCCATGCTGCCAGTGGAGGATTGTCCAATCTTGACATGCCGTTCATGGTAGGAGACATCCAATTGTCATTGGCCACGATTTCCCTGGCCGTGACGATGATCTTCGCTTCTGCAGAATCCGTCGGGAGCATGCTGTTGTTGACGAAAAATGCAGCAAGGCACAAGACGATGAGCATCAGGCTCTCCCTTCCTATTTTCCTAACTATCTCCATAATCGGTTGAGTATTTTTGCAAAATTAGTGCAAATCGGACGCAACGCAAAAAAAAATTAAAAAATCTTTCAATCTTCTCTCAGTTTTCTGCGCATAAAAAAGCTCTTTGTCGCCAAGACGAAGATCAAAGCGCCTATGACCTGTGCTCCGGCCACCACAACGAAAGTGCAGCCATACCCTGTAAGCTCTACCAGGAATCCTCCGATGAACACCCCCAGGCCAATCCCCACATCCCATGATACTAACAAGGTTGAATTGGCTGTCCCTCTTTGGTTGTTGTAAGCCATGGCGATGATCATATTGAGGAAAGCAGGCCATATCAGTCCGTTGCCCAAGCCGATGAGCATGGCCGACAGATAATATCCGACATGATTGGAGCAAGCCACAAAGAGTATGTATCCAGCTGTGGATAGAAGCAACCCATGCACCGCATTGTCAGTCAGCTTTCCTTTTCTCAGAGACTTTGAACCCAACAATCTGGAAACAATCAGTCCGATGGATACAATCATGAAAAACGCCCCAGTTCCCCCCGTGATGCCCAGGACTTCCTTGCTATAGATCGCAAGATAGTTTTGCAAAACGCCAAAACAGAAACCGAAGAACACCATATTGACCGCCAGCAACCACCCTTTCGTAAGGAAAAACCTGTCGAAAGACCACTTTTGCGATTTGCTGACAACGGGCCGTCGTTGTAGCGTCACGGTGCTGTCGATGGCAAGTCCAGCTCCCGCCACAATGAGTGAGAGCCAGAACAGCAACTGGAAATTGCCTGATATCTGATACAAGGTGATGCCCATGGTGGGAGCGAGAGCCATAGCCAGGTTGTTGCTCAGTCCGTAATATCCGATTCCCTCATTCCGCCTGCTGGAAGGTAGCACATCTATTGCCACGGTGCTGTTGGCTACCGTGAGTCCTCCAAAGGGAGCACCGTGGAGTGTCCTCACAATAGCGAAGAGAAAGATGGAGCCCGCCACGATATAACCGGCAAAAAAAACGAAAAACAGGACATAGAACAACATCAGCATGTGTTTGCGGTCGAAACAATCAACCATGAAACCGCTGAACGGTCTGCTGAGCAACGCTGTGATGGTATAGCCCGACAACACCAGCCCTATCATGCCCTTACTTGCCCCGAAATTCTCGCTGAGATAGATGGGCAGCAGAGGAGTAAGGAGATAGAAAGCAAAAAACAGCGAGAAATTCGCTGCCATAACCTTGCAATAATTGCGATTCCACAGTTTTTCCATCTGATGGGGGTTCAGAAAAAGTCCTGAGGACTGTGATACCTTTATGCAAAAAAGGCTCTCACAATCCTCAAGACAATGATGTAAAAGAGAAACTTACTGGTGCTGTTCTCTGAGGAGGTCGTTGACCGTCTTCACGGGATTGAAGGTTGAGAGAGGCACCTCCACAAAGACCGTATTCCAGTCACTCATGGCTCCGTTCCAAAGGCCGGGCAGTTCCAATGCCTTGAGTTCCTTGCCATTCTTGCTCTTGCTGCTGATGAAGCCTGTTGTCTTGTCAACGAACTCAGGCAAGTTGAATGCCTGTCCTTTGTAGTCCTTGACGGCGCACACCAGGTCGACAGGATTGAAGTGCGTGCCCTCAGTGAACATCTTCTGATAGGCCTCGTTGCTCTTGTCAATCTGACTGCTCTCCAAAATCTGCAGGCTCACCGTTCCATCCTGGTTGTAGGTCAGGAACGGACCGCCACCAGGCTCGCCCACATTCTTCACCACACCGCATACGCGCATGGGCCGGTTGAGCTTTTTGCGCAGATAGATGACCAGTTCGGCATCCTCCAAAAGTTTGATATCGTTCTTCCTGCAGCACAGGTCGCGCTGAACGAAGCGGATAATTTCCTCGAGTTGCTCATGGTCATACGAACCCGTGTCGAGCAGGCGCAGATAGTCGTACGCCTTCTTCTGCAAGGTCACAAGGATGCCGGCGATGAGTTGTTTGTAGGTGACGGTGTCTCCCTTCAGCCTGTCTGGCACCACATTGTCGATATTCTTGATGAAGATCACATCGGCATCAATCTCATTGAGATTCGCAATGAGCGCGCCATGACCTCCTGGACGGAAGAGCAACTCGCCATCCTCCGTGCGGAACGGGGTATTGTCGGGATTGGCAGCCACCGTGTCGGTACTAGGCTTTTGCTCTGAGAATGAGATGTTGTATTGGATGCCATATTTACCAGCATATCCGTCTTTCTTGTCTTTCACCTTCTGCTCGAAGAGCTGCATGTGCTCATGGCTTACAGTGAAATGAACATTGGCCTCGCCATTGCTGGCTGCATAGAGCGCGCCCTCCACCAGATGTTCCTCCATGGGAGTGCGCGGACCTTCCTCATAGTTGTGGAAAAGCAGTAGTCCCTTGGGCAATTGTCCATAATTGAGTCCCGTCGCATTCAGCATATTGGCGACCACAGCTTTGTAATTGCCTTCCTCCATGAGTTGGTCGATACCCTTTCCCTCATTTTCCTTGCATTTGTCATCAAGTGCCCCAAAGAAAGCGAACTGATGGATATGGTCAAAGTAGTTTTTCTCAAAAGCAGTAGTCGGCTCGTCATAGTCTGCCGAAAGGAAGGCGAACATATCCTTGAACATACGGCTGGCAGCACCTGAGGCGGGAACGAACTTCACGATTTTCTTTCCCTGAGCCTTGTAATCGTCCCATGCCTTGATATACGCTGCGCGCTCATCCTCGCCGGGAGCCACGATACCATTGCCGATAGCCGCTGCTGCCTCAAGCTTGAGGAATGGGAACCCTGTTTCGAATTCTTTCAGCTGAGCATCAATCTGCTCAGGAGTGATACCTTTTGCTGCAATTTGTTTTAGATCTTCCTGTGATAACATAATAGTACTGATTTAATGCATGAATTTGGTTTTGATGGGACAAAAATAACACTTTTTTTGATAACAAAAGAATAAATACATGGATTTTGCATGAATTAGGAGTCAAAATATCGGTCCCGAACAATTATCTTTTGATGCCGGGAGCCCAACGAACACAAATATATCCTTTCTTATTTTGAATTGCGCTCACTTATTCGTATATTTGCAAACCCAACTTGCCTATTCGACACACCAAACAGTATTTTAGAGTTTAACCAAAACATACCTCACGCCATGACCACTCCAAGAAAAAAAATCACCTTTATTCTTTGTGTATGTACCTGGATGATGGCCTCTTTGGCTTCCGCACAGGTCCACAGCCAGCAATGGAAACACATCCTGCGTCAAACCGACGAGGCGTTCTTCAAGACCGAAGAGGCACGGCGCATCGGCGAACAGCTGATGCTCTACCAACGTGTGACTGGCGGATGGCCCAAAAACATCAACATGGTGATGCCGCTCACCCAAGAACAACGCGAGCAAGTGCTTGAAGACAAGCAACGCACCGATGACTCCACAACAGACAATGACGCCACCAATATCCAGATGCACTTCCTGGCCCGGCTCTTCCATGCCACTCATGACAAGCAGGTGCGCGAATCATTCTGCAAGGCGGTGGAATACCTGCTCTCTGGACAATATGACAATGGAGGATGGCCTCAATTCTGGCCTAACCCACATGGATATCAGGTGCATATCACCTATAACGATGACGCCATGGTCAACACCATGCTCCTCCTGCGGGAGGTAGCGAATGCAAAGGTACCTTTTGAGTCTGCCCTCACCACTAAGGAACTCCGCAAGCGGGCGGGCAAGGCTTTTGACAAGGGGGTGGAGTGTATTCTGAAATCCCAGATTCTCAAGGATGGTCAACTCACTGTCTGGTGTCAGCAACACGACCGCGACACCTACCTACCCGCTCC
>CAMZHP010000015.1 GCA_947306845.1 uncultured Prevotellaceae bacterium | reverse complement strand
AACATGGAAGAGTTTCCCGAAACCTTAGTGCCGTATAGGTTGCAGTGACACAAATGCAGCCATCATCTCCCCATGATTATTTCCTTTGCTGTTTTTTCCTTTTTCATTTGTCTTTTATGATGCACTTGTTGCCATCAACAATATATAATCCACGAGACAATGTGTTGAAACTGTCAGTATCTCCCATACAAACGCCACTGAGATTATAGACCTTGTTGGCAGTGGGCTTGTGATGAAGGAGTAAACTCATGCCATTGGAAGAGGATTTATAGGTTGATTTCACGGTGGACCCCATGACACTAATCTTGTCTTGAAGTCTTACATCAGCCGAACTGGCCGCCAAATAGATATCCACATCACCTGTTTCAACGTCGAAGGTGAAGGTTTTGTCATTATAATAAGCCAATTGCTCATGTTTCAATGGAATTGCAACTTGTTTGGTCTCACCTGCCTTGAGTTCCACACGGACAAATCCGACTAATTGTTTGATTGGTCTCTCGATTTCTGATTGACAATGAACATACAACTGTACCACCTCTGCACCGTCTCTCAAACCTGTGTTGATAATGTTGGCTGTCACTTTTATTTCTTCTCCAGGGTTAAGCGACCTACGGTCCAACGCCAAATCGCTGTAAGCAAAAGATGTGTAGGAAAGCCCATGACCGAAGGGATACAAAGGCTTCCTGTCGTGATACATGTAGGTGTACTTGTTTTTCCGAATGCCGTATTGCTTTAGATTGGAAGGCAAATTGGACAATGAAGCATACCAAGTGGAAGTAAGCTTCCCACCGGGATTATAACTGCCAAAGACAACATCGCAGATGGCTTGCCCCTGTTCCTGACCATCATACCAAGCCTCAATGATGGCAGGCACGTTCCTGTCTGCCCAACTGATGTCCATCGAAGAACACGTGCTGAGAATAAGGACCACATTGGGGTTGACGGCATAGATAGACTCCAGCAATTTCTGTTGCACTACTGGAAGCGAAAGACTGTTTCTGTCGCGGCTCTCATCACTCACATTAAGGTCGGTTCCCAAAGCAAGAAGCACGACATCGGCTTCTTTCGCCATGGATACGGCCTCATCAAGCAGTTTCTGGTCTGTGCTGCCGCTCACACTGGAACCCTGTGCGCACATCACCCTACTGCCCAGAGCTGTGGAGGACACATCGTCCTCATTATAGACACGGAACCAATCTACATTGACGATATATCTATTGTTGTCGCTCGCTTCAGGCAATTTGCTAAAAGAAAGATATACCGTGTGCGTACCTATGATGGTCTGTGCCTCTTCAGGCAGGTCGGCAACAACGGTGACGAAAGTGGTCCAGTTGTTGGCGGTAGCGGGAAGAGTACCTTGATAGAGCAAGGTGCCAGTTTTTGCATTGTCGATTCTTACGGTCATTTGACGGTTGCCATAGCATCCAGCATAACTGAAAGAGAATTTGGTTTTGCCCTCACCAAAATCCACATTATCGTATCGGAATACAGCCCCCGACTCAATGAAGCCAATACCAGGATTGTCTACTCTGCCCTTCGTAGCCTCATCGTAATTCTCTGCCTGTATGGTTCCGTCGCTGGTGATGGTGAAATTCATCACGTCGGCGACAGCCTGCAGCAATGTCTTCTTATAAGTAGGCTCACCTGTGTAGCCACCCAGTTGGATTGTGTTGGAGTATGGTCCGATTACCGCGATTTTTTGGATGTCTGACGCATGAAGCGGAAGGCAATTGCCCTCATTTTTCAACAAAACGATAGCTTCATGCGAGGCTTGCAATGCCAATGCCCTGTGTTCGCTGCACTCCAACATACCCTCTCCGCAGTTGACATATGGATGATTGGAGTCGAACTCACCTAAGGAGAACCTTGCCTCAAACACCCTTACAAGCGCAGTGTCGAGTTGCGCTTCTGTCATATAACCCTTCTCAATGGCTTCCCTGCAATGGTCCTGAAACGTATTGCCACAGTTGAGGTCCTCACCATTGACCATGGCAACAGCAGATGCCTCTGCACCAGTAGCAGCATATCTATGCTTTTGGAAGATGTCGTCGATGGCACCGCAATCACTTGTGACAAAGCCATCAAACCCCCATTCTGTCCTCAGGATGTCGATGAGCAGTTCATGATTGGCACAGCAGGGAATGCCATTGAGCGCATTGTATGCACTCATGATGCTTCTCACGTTACCCTCTTTGACAGCCATCTCAAAAGCCGGCAGATAATACTCCCTAAGGTCACGCTCATCCATATCTGACGAGGAATCGTGGCGCCCTCCCTCATAGTTGTTGGCAGCGAAATGCTTGGCTGTGGCCACCGTCTTGTAGTACTTGGGGTCATCACCCTGCATGCCTTTGATATATTCCACTGCAATACGGCCCGTGAGATAGGGGTCCTCGCCGTAGTTTTCCTCATCACGTCCCCATCTGGGGTCGCGGCTCATATTGATTGTAGGACACCAATAGACAAGTCCCTTGTTCTTGTGCCTATTATACCATCGGGCCTCATTGGCGGTTGCTTCTGCACACTTTTTGATGAGCGACATGTCCCAAGTGGAAGACATTGCCTTTGACGATGGGAACGATGTGGCTGCACCCGAACGAGCAACGCCATGCAGACCTTCATTCCAATAATTATAGCCTTTTACTCCCAAACGGGAAATGGCCATTGTGCTGTGCCCAACTTGATTGATTTTTTCTTCAAGAGTCATTCTTGAAACCAAGTCTTTGGCCCGCTCATGGAATGAGAGGGTAGAATCTTTGTAAGGTATGGTCTGTGCCGAGATAGCCAAACAGCAACAGAACACCGTGACCGATGCGAGATATTTCTTCATCATTATTATGGTATGAGTTAAGAGATTGCATAATATCGACTGCCAAAAATACAAGTAATCTTTCTTATGCATGAGCAAAATTTCCTCAAATAAGTGGAATAATTATTACGGCCACTTATCCATCTGAAAAACAGCGACATGCGAAATACTCCCCTCTTGAAAAAAGAAATATATGCACATAATTATTACCCCTTTTACAGCAAAATTTACCCGTATGCGGCCTATCTTTAATCTATCTTTGCAACCAGAACGATTTTGCAGATTATATGATGATTTAACCTAAATAATTATTAAAGTATGATGAAACAATTACGTTACTTGAAATCGCTGGCCTTGGCAGTAGGTCTATTGACCGCCGCCCATACGATGGCTGGCAATGAGTTGGGGAAACCCGTGACCGAGTTCACCGAACCGTCTAAGATGATGCTCGACCATCCTTACACCCTTCTTGGCCCTACACGCACACTGCTTCGTTACGAAGTGCTCACATTCAAAATCAGTGCTCCGGCAGACGGGCAATATGCCGTTGAGTACCTGGTGAATGCTACTGGCAACAACATTCAACTGGCTACCACAGCCAGCAAAACCATCACCGATGGTTATGAGGAACCTGATTACAGCAGTTTCGCACATATGACCACGGTGACCGACGAGGATCTTCCCGAGATTGTAGGGGAAGAAGCAGACCCTTTTGTTCCTGCCGAACCTGTCTATCTCTATTCTTCAGTCAATCTGAAGGAGGGCATGAACTATGTACATGTGTGGATGCATGTATATTGGAGAAATGATGCGCTCGCCCCACAAAAGGTACAGTTCAAGAGCATACGTATTCTGCCCGAGGGCTCTGGAATGGTGGGTGATGTCGCTGCACGAGCCAGCCAAAAAGCCTTCCGCGTGAAATATTTCAGAAGTCTGCAGGACGCCACAACAGCCACAATGGTGAGCAATTATGAGGCATTGGTAAAAGCCATCAACGAGGATTACACCAAAGCCGATGTGACGGCTGTCCTGGCCGATATAGCAGCTGCCGAAGCCAAAGAGCAAGAGGTGCGCCATGGCAAGGGCGTCATCGTGGAAAAGGACAGCACACGTATCGACCTGCTCCTTTACCACAACGAGTACAACAACAAGGAGACCATGGAACCGCTGGGCGGATATGACGAGAGTGGCGCCTATGAGATGGAAATTGGTATGGAAGACTATCCCGCTCAGTTGGAGTTCACCCGCAACAATTACTTCACCTATAAGTTCACCGCTGGCTTCACCGGCAATTTCTTCATTCAGTATCTTGCCAGTTCACAGAATTCCGCCACCATCGACATGACCGTGCTTGCTGACGACAGCACCACCGTGGTGATGCCCACCTACAAACTGAGCACAGGCAACGGCGCATGGCAAAACTACGAACTGATGGACAAACGCGACGTGGCAAAATTCGCCATGGAGGAAGGGAAAACTTATTTCCTGCACATGTATTACAACCAATACACCAACGTCCGTGACATTCTGATTCGCCATCTGCCGAAGGTATATCATACTGTCGAACAGCTTGACTCATTGATTTCTATTGCAGAGAATGTGCTCGCCTATTATGACGAAGGTTCTGACGGCTATTACGCTGTTGAGGACAAATCATTGCTTATCCACTTGGGAGAGGTTGTCGACGAAGCTTATGAAGTGGCATTTGTCAGCAATCCCGACCCCACACTGGTTGACGAAATGTTTGAGAAACTGCAGGATGCCTTGTTGGCTCTTGACAACATCAAGTCGCTCAACATCATACCCAGCAAGTCTGTGGGAGCATTCGACGTTACGGCATTCAGCGAAAGCAACAACTGCTCATACAAGATGGACGGCGATATCATGCAACTCGACAACTTTAGGTCGGGCGGCTACATGATATACAAGCTATACAACAAGAAGGACGCCAAGTATCAGGTAGACTTCGAATTCGCACATGCCAACGATGGTGCCAAGATGCAGTTCCAGTTCTATGTTATAGAGAATGATGTTGAGTTCATTTGTGCTGACGCCACGTCAGAGGAGTTTGCCAGTACAGGCGGCTGGCAAGTATTTGAGCCCAAGCAGATGGAAATAGGCGGTGTGCCTGCAGGCTATGTGTATCTGAAGATAACAGGCACAGGACCTTCTTACGTAGGCAATCCCCGTTTGTTCACCTTCACACCGATTGAGGGTACTGAGGGCGCCGGTGCGCAAGCTCTTGCTGATGCCAAGGAGGCTTATTATGCACAATTTACCGTTGAGAGTGTCAACAGTCTCATCGAAGAGGCAAAAACACTCATTGCTCCATATGCCCTGGGAACGGAATACGACAACTTGATTGAAGACCGCACCCCCATCGAGAACATTGAGGCTGCCATCGCAGATGCTGAGGCTGCCATCGCTGCAGACGATGTAGAGGCTCGCACCGCAGCATATTTAGCACTTCAGAAAGCCATGCAGGGAATCTCCAAACTGAAGATTATCAACACACTGCCCACCTCATTCAACTATCCCTTCGACCTTGCCAGCTATGACACGGCATCCGGCGTGGTGACCAAGATGAGTGAAGGCCTTCTTCAGCTCGACAGCTTCAAGGATGGCGGAAGCATCGTATACAAAGTATGGAACACGCAAGATGCAGAGTATGAAGTAGAATTCAACTTTGCCCATGCCAATGACGGCGCTTCTTTGGAATTTGTGACCTATGTCATGGAGGACACTGTGGAACTGGTGTGCTCAACCAACAAGACAGAGGAGTTTGAAAGCACCGGAGGATGGCAGTCATTCTTGCAGAAGAGCAACATCAAAGTGGGTGCCATCCCACAGGGCCATGCCTATATCCGCATCAATGGTTTTGGTCCTTCCTATGTAGGCAATATGCGCTCATTTGCCTTCACACCCATTGCCGGCACTGAAGGAGCTGGTGCCAAAGCTCTTGCAGACGCAAAGGAAGAGTGGGCAAACGGCATCAACGAAATTGCGGTATCCAATAGAAACAGCCGAGGCATCTACAACATGAGCGGTCAGTATCTGGGCACCGACAACAGCAAACTCTCCAAGGGTATCTACATCATCAATGGAAAGAAAGTCGTAGTAAAATAAGTTTCGCATGAACTCCACAAGAAAAGGGAGAGGCTCAACGTCTCTCCCTTTTTCTTTATATTGCTTAGGTACTGGCTGAGGAACTTCTATCCCTATACTCAGAAGGAGTAAGGCCGGTTTCCTTTTTGAAGCATTTTCCGAAATAGCGAGCATCACTGAATCCCACGGCATAGGCAATCTGTGAGAAAGGCTCGTTGCTTTTCGACACCATGTCCTCAGCATGCTTGATACGGATATGGCGCAGCAACTCCACTGGACTCATGCCTACAATCGACTTGACCTTATTGTAGAATACCGAGCGGCCCAGGCAGACAGCAGCTGCCAAGTCTTCGATTTTCAATTCAGAATCAGCAAGATGCTCCTCAATATATTCTAAAAGCTGGTCCATCATGTCCTTGTCACTGTCCACGATTTTGGTTTCCTTCAGTTGGAGCATGCCGGGTGCCTCTTTTGCATGTTCATCACTCACGGCTTCGCTCATTTCCACACTTTCCAAGAAATTTTTCTGCAGTATGCGCTGATTGGCAATGATATTCTGCATCCGCTGTTTGAGGTAAGTGGCAGAGAAGGGTTTCGTAATATAGTCATTGACTCCTGCACGCAGTCCTTCCAACCGGTCCTCCATCGATGCCTTGGCCGAAAGTATGATGATGGGAATATGAGAGATGTCATGGTTGTCCTTGATGCGATGTACCATCTCCAAACCATCCATCTCAGGCATCATCACATCGGTCAGGATGAAGTCGGGCTGCTCTGTCATTGCCTTCTCCAGTCCCTCACGTCCGTTGGATGCCTGGCTTACTACATAGTCGCTTTGGAGGATGCTCACCAGGAAAGCACGCAGGTCATTGTTGTCTTCCACCACAAGAAGACGCGTCTTGTCTTCGCCCTTGTCCATATCCTCTTCAGAGGAAGTGACACCAGCTGGCGTCGAAGTAGCTGTCTTAGGCTCATCAGTGGGTACCTCGCCCTTCGGTATCTCCCAGTCGCTGATATAGGTATTGTAGTCTTTGCCATAAGTGAGCATGCTGTTGACCAGTTCAAGCATGCGGTGGGTATTGCGTTGCACCATCTCCAAATGCTGCCTGGCCACATTGGTCAGATGCTCTGTATTAAGCACTTGACTCACAGGGCCTCCGATAAGCGTAAGCGGTGTGCGAAGCTGATGGCTGACGTCTGTGAAAAAAAGCGTCTTCATATTGTTGAGTTGCCGCTCCATAGAGGCCCTTGTACGTAGCCTGTAAATCCATACAGCAATGCCGATGACGGTTATCGCCAACAAAAGGTACAGCAATTTGGCCCACCATGTTTCCCAGAAGGTAGGTCTTACATCAAGCAACAGTGTTTTGTCGTTGTCCACCCAAATACCATAATGATTGGTGGAACGGACCTTGAGTTTGAGTTTTCCTGATGGCAGATGGCTGTAAGTGATGCTGTGCTCCTCATCCAGTTCGACCCAATCCTTGTCGACACCCTCCAGCATATAAGCATAACGAATCATACTGTTGTCCTGGTAATCAAGTGCAGCAAACTGAATAGTCAGGTTGCGCCGATTGGAGGGAACGAGGAGGACATCATCCTGGATATGCCTGAGGGGAACATCAGCGCCATGGAAGAGCACGCTTTTGAAAACGATGGGAGGCAGAATTTTCTCATGACCAATCTGCTTGGGTTGGAAACTGATGTATCCATCTGTGGTGGCAAATGCCAATTCACCTGTCAATGGATTGAAGGCGGACTGCGACTCGGTCAGTTCAGCATGCTCTCCCAAGTCGCCTGTTCCGAAACGGAACAATTGTCGGAGTTGATGCTGATACATCATCAAACTGTTCTCGCACCCTATCCCTAGATTTTCCTCTGCATCCTCACTCATGGAGAGCACCGTTCCGTAATTGTTGTTGTCAAGCAGTGTGACCGGAGCAAAACGCAAGTGCTTGCTTAAAGGATTTTTACCTATTATCTCCTGCACACCGCCACCAACAGTGGCAACCAATATTCTCCCCGTATGGTCAACGTAACTATGCATCACATCACTGGTAAAAAGAGAGGATGGGTCTCCGTGAATGTGCTTGTGTGCAAAAAAAGTTATTTTCTCTGGTGAGTCAAAGTGTTCAGAGAAGGTGACGAGTCCGTTTGATGCCGACACGATGATGGCACCGTCCTTCGTCTCGGTGATTCGCCTCACTTTGTTGTAATCATCTACCGGATAGTTCTTCAGGAGATTTCCCGCATGGATAAAACGTATTGCGGAGTTACCACCATTGCCGTCCGCATCCTCATCAACGAGAGCGATGCCACCTTCAAAGGTACCTACCCACAGCCGATGGTTCAAGTCCTCATGCATGGCATAGATTTGGTCGCTGCATAGGGAGAAAGGCTGTGTCTTGTCATGTTGATAATGCGACAGTCTTCCTTTGCCTTTCAGACAGTAGAGGCCATCCCCTTTCGTACCAATCCACATACGGTGTCTGCTGTCCTCGTATATACAGTAAATGTGTGTGGAGAAGATGGTGGGTGCTTGATGCAACTGCCCGTCGGAGCCCAAGAAGCCCTCCACTTTTCCTGTCTGGTCTGTCACGGCGACATGGCCGGTAATATCACCCACCCATAGTCGGTTCTGACTGTCGTAGCATACACTCCGCACCTGTTGCATGCCTTCAAGGTCATGATGCCTGAACATCGACTGGGTGAAATTGATGACAGCCACGTCATGCTCACCAGAAAACCATAAGTCACCATGGGCATCGACAAACCACTTGTCGATGGTTGGCTCTGCATTGTTTGTTCTCACTGAGTAAGGAACAAGCTGGTGAGTCACCTCATCATAATAGCCAAAAAAGCCCTGTTCGGTGCCTATCCAACAATTGCCGTAATTGTCTTCGTGGACAAAATTACGTGTGCTCTGCCTGAGAGAGTTTAATGGCACCTGCATGGGTACTCGTTCCACCTGTCCTTTGTCTACCGTAATGAGGAGTACGTTTCCCTCAGACGTGATGGCCCAAACCCGTTTGCGATGGTCGGCTATAATATATTTCACCCCATCGCCGGCAGAAAAGGGGAAATACTTATGGAGATTGCTATCCGTATGCCAAACCATCAGTCCTTGGTCGGTGAGCATAACCAAGCCGTGCTCCCCAAAGTGCCCTACCGAAGAGACATTCTTTGCCTCTCCTGGAAATCCCTTTATCGGAACAATTACATTGTGTTGCCTGTCATAACGGCCAATTCTCCCATCTTTTGAGACCAATACCACATTCTGACCGTCCTCCCACCAAAAACTGTAGGGAGTGGCATCTTTCAACTGCTTGCCCACGATGTAAGGTCCTTTGTCTGTCAGCAGCCACTCACTGCCTTTGCCATCGATTTCCACTCCATAGACATCATCCCATTTCTTTGAGGTATTAACCGGACTAAATTCCTGTATACACGCCGATGTTGGGGATTGAAGGAGCATCCGTTCATCTATTCGGAAGCAGCTCTCTCCCTTTTCACGGCTGAATAGCCATGTAAAGCCATTTTTCAACGGAACAATACGCTGGCAGATGAAATCTTTCCCCGATTGTTGGACAACCATTGATGACAAATTGATAAAGCGACTCGTGGAACGGTTGAAAAGAAATACCTGCCTGTCATAAGTCAGACACCACAGATTTCCATTATTTGCCACATAGACTTTCAGCAATCTATTCGTGGTCAATGTTCTTTCCTTGACAAATTGGTCATTGAAGGCATTGAAAGTGTATCCATCATAGCAGCAAAGACCATTCCAAGTAGAAAACCACATCATTTGGTCGGGTGTCTGTACCATGCTGGAAATGACATTGGAGGCCAGTCCGTCGCGTAGGCTGAACAACCTGACGTTACAATGGGGCTGAGCCGACACTGCCAACCATACAGACAAGAGTATGTAAAGATGAAGAAGGCGTCTCATGTGGAAGTTTGTTTTTTGATGCGGTAAAGTTACGCTATTTTTCCGACATGAACAATTCCATGTGTTTTTTTTGTTTTAAATAGTGAAATTATTGTTACTTGCATCATCTATTGGAGAATAACGCCCCGATTTATTGTAGATAAAGGGTATCTTTGTGGCAACTAATCAAACATCTCAAAAAATGCAAAGCAAACATTTCTACAGATTTTTCTCGGTCATTATCCTGATAATGGCATGTCTGGCTGTCAAGGCAGCCACTGTCGACATCCCCACTGCGACAAATTCATACATCTCATGGAGCAATGCCACGGGCAGCAATTTCAATGTGGAGAACAACGGAGCCAACGTAGGCAGCACCGGCAAAAACACACAGTTGTCATTCACTATCCACAACACTTTGTTGCAAGACTATTTGCTCACTTTCAAGACCGGCACGAAAAACGCCGCAGAAATGAAGATGACACTCACCGACGAGCAGCAGCAAGTAGTGATTGAGCGCCAAGTGACTATCGAGAATACCAATAGTTGGACTCCTTCCGTCCTCCACAATTACGTCATCGAGCAATTGAAGGAAGGCACCTATACGCTTAAGTTCGCCGTAACCAAGACAACAGGCAGCTATGCGGGCAATTGGGGCGACCTGGCATTTTATCCTCTCGATGTGGTGGAAACGATTCCAGGACAACTTGACCTAAGCAAGGGTGCCTATGGCGGCGGTGCCGTCAACGAGGGACCCAATGTTGGCTACATCAAGGATGGTGCTACTGCCAGTTACCTTTTTCTCATCAAGCAAGTGGGGGTATATTCACTCCAAATGGATGTGGCCCGCTATGGTTCGGGAGGTATGATGGAGATTCAGGTCAAAGATGCTGAGAGCGGGGTCATAGAGGGAGGAACAAAATACACCATCCCTGCCGATGCTTCCAGCAGCTACACACCAGTCAGCATTTGCATCCCTGGCGAGATAGGAAAAGGTCTCCGCCAATTGTCGTTTGCTTTCTCCAATGGTTCCGGTTACATCTGCAATTACCGCAATGTTGAGATGAAATACTTGGCTGCCCATCATGCAGCTATCAATGGAATAAGCGTTATCGGCCAGCAAGTAGATAAAGGAGATGACACCGATTGGCTGTGCAACATTCCCGCCGACAACAACGACGCCACTACCACGTTCCGCATCGACAAGGTTTATTGCTCACTTGGCGTGACGGCCAAAGACGAACAGGGCAACGACATCACTGTAAATGACAATGGGGATGGCACCTTCACCCTGCCAACACCACAGCAGGGAAGTGTGGCATTGGTTGATATCGAGGTGATTCCCGACACCGAGATGGGGGCGGTTGCCTCCAAGACACACTATACCCTCCGCATTTTCCACATAGGCGACATATCTGTCACAAAAGTGACTGTCGACGGCGAGGAAGTCAATCTGGCAGAACAACTCAACCAACCTCCTTACACCGCCACCCTCAGCGACATGATATTCACGCACATCCCCATTGTGTCTGCACAATTTATTGACGGCACCACCATAACCGGAACGCCTGAATACCTCGGCAACGAGGTGGTCTATACCTTGCAGAAAAAGATGGGGGAACAGCAGCGCATCTATCAACTGACAGTACAAGGCATTCATGTGTATGAAAAGACCACCAATGACGAAACAGTAGTTTTGAAATATACTGGCGCAGGTGTGAAAAACGGTTCTTGGAGCAATGGAACCTATAGTATTTCCGGCATTGGCGACGGATGGGAGAACAGCAGTTTCAAAATGGGTGAGGGGCAATACACCATCAGCATGCCCGTCGACGAGCGTGTCAAGCAAGTGGTGTTCAAGGATTTCAATGCCAACTACAATGGTGGAACGCTGACCGGTCTTTCCTCTCAAGGTGCCACCGTATGGATTCCGTCAAAACACGACTACCAGGAGTCTGATGCCACCATGTACGACCTGATTATCAACCTCGACAACCACCAGCCTGGCACCCCTATCGTGTTCTCGCTCCAAGGCGGCGGACAGCCTGTGGCCTGGTTTGAACTGACCATTGACCACATAGCGGTCAACACGCCACCTGTGCTGAAAAGCTATACCAAGACGCCTACCACAAACAAGAACCACTGTGTGGTGGAGATGACATTCGACCGTGAAATGAAGGATACAAAGGCGACAATAGCAGGTCAGACTGTAGAGGCAGAAGGCGGTTCGTCTATACTGAGATTTGCCATATGGAACCTCAACTACCAATCCAAAAACACACTCACATTGGCCCCTGGTGCAGCCAGCGACCTTTATGGCAACACCAATACCGACCCCATCACTGTCGATATTGAGGTGGGCGAAAAAGCGAAGGTAGAAAAGGCTGGATTCGATTTCGTGGTGAGCAACCTGGCAGAGTGGAAGTCTGCCATAAAAAGCGTCAACAGCAGCAACACATCACCAAATGCCCAACGCAAAGTCATCTTCGTCAGAAACGGAGACTACGACTTCGGAGCTGAGGAGCAGAACCTGAAAGCCTACAATGTAAGCATCATTGGCGAAAGCCGTGACGGCGTCATTCTCCATGGCAACCGCGATGGCATCAGCAACCCTGTGCTGAACATCAACAATACAGGCGGCAACTATTTGCAGGACATCTCCGTGCGCAACGACAAGGACTTTGGCAAAAGCCAGTCTGGCGTGGGCGTTGCCATCTCAGGCGGCAAGAAGGCCATATTCAAGAATGTTGCGATGATGAGCCAGCAGGACACCCAGGTCACCGGTGAAAGCGGCTACTACATAGGATGCCAGATTTATGGCGCAGTCGACTACATCTGCGGAGGTGGCAACCATTTCTATGACCAATGCGAACTCATCATGACCAACTCCGGGCCTATCACCGCACCCGCCACCAGTCCCATGCTCAAATGGGGATATGTTTTCCAACATTGCACAGTAAACGCATATCCTGGTTTTAACGCCGAGGGTAATTATGACCTTGGAAGACCATGGCAAAATGAGCCCAGGGCTTATTTCCTCCACACAAAGATGAATGTGAAGCCCTCTGCAGCCGGATGGCGCAGCATGAGTCAGCTGCCCACTCATTTCTATGAGTACAAGTCTGTCGACAAAAACGGCAATGAAATCGACCTAAGCAAGCGCACAAACTCACCTACCAGCACCAACAAATACACACCCGTACTGACCGATGAGGAGGCCACGAGATTCACCGTCGAAAATGTTCTTGGCGGCATCGACAGTTGGCTGCCGACAGAAGAGGCTTTCACCACAGCTGCACCTCAGGTGACTGCCAATGGTAACACATTGAGCTGGCCAGAGGTTGAGGATGCACGATGCTATGTTATTCTGCGTGACGGTCAATATGTGGCCAACCAAACTGCCACATCATTTGCCGCCACAACTCCTGGCACATACACCATCTTCGCCACCAACCCCAACGGAGGAATGGGAGAAGGAGCTGAGATACAAGTGGGAAAAGACAATGATGACGACCAACGGACAGAGAAGACACCAGCCTTTCCCGGTGCAGAAGGCTATGGCCGCTATGTGACCGGTGGCAGAGGGGGCGCAGTCTATCATGTCACGAATCTCAATGATTCCGGCAAGGGTTCCCTGCGATGGGCTTGCCAACAGTCTGGCACACGCACCATTGTGTTCGATGTCAGTGGAACTATCCATCTGAAGTCACAGCTGAAACTCTCGCACGGCAATGTCACCATAGCAGGACAGACAGCACCTGGCGACGGCATCTGCATAGCTGATTGGGATTTTGTCATAGCTGCTCCCAATGTCATCCTCAGATACCTGCGATTCCGTCCTGGAGACACCTCTGAGGGTGAGCCTGATGGACTATGCGGATTTGACGGGAAAAACATTATGGTCGACCACTGCTCCATCTCGTGGAGCGTCGATGAATGCTGCTCCGTTTACGGCAATGAGCACATGACGGTACAGTGGAGCATCATCTCCCAAAGCCTGCGCAACAGCACACATGTGAAAAAAGCCCATGGCTATGGTGGCAACTGGGGTGGCAAGGGTGCCACCTACCACCACAACCTGCTGGCTCACCACGACTCGCGCACACCACGTTTGGCCAACCGTCCCATGTATGTTCAGAAAGACACTACCGACTACCGCAATAATGTGATTTACAACTGGGCAGGCAATGGCTGCTATGGAGGTGAGGGAATGAAGGCCAACATCGTCAACTGCTATTACCAGCCCGGACCAGGAACCATGCAAAGCAAAAGCGGGAGAAATGCCACCCGAATCGCCGGATTGGGCATTTCCACCAATGAGAGTGACGGTAGTTATATGATATGGGGCAAATATTTCATTGACGGAAATGTCAACTCAAAATATTCCTCTGTGACCAACGACAACTGGGGCGTAGGTGTTTACCCCCATATCGATCATTCTCTGCCCAATTACAACAAAGTCACCGAGGACACCATACGCTTAAAAGAACCCTTGAGCTTCATGTATGTCACGACACACACTGCGGAGGATGCATACGAGAAAGTTTTGCAGTATGCCGGTGCCTCACTGCACCGCGACATAGTTGATGAACTGGTGATAAGCGACACCCGTAGCAACAAGGCCACCTACACAGGAAAAGGTGATGGCGATGTATATGGCATTATTGACACGCCCTATGACCTAAGGCCTGCCGATGCTGCTGACGACTGGAACCCTTGGCCTACGCTGGTTGGTCAAGACGCTCCTGCCGACACCGACGGCGATGGAATCCCTGATGAATGGGAAATAGGACATGGACTTGACCCTTCTGATGCATCCGACGGCAATTTGCTCAACGAAGAAGGATATACCATGCTGGAGGTTTATATGAACTCACTGGTGGCTCACATCACCGAGGCGCAGAACGAGGGTGGGCATCCAGAGGGTTATGTCGAGTATAAAACAGAAGAAGATATCAGCGGCGCCATCAACATCCCCACAGAGAAACTGAATCTCGACAAGGCAGAAATCATCACTGAGCCCAGTGGAAAGCAAGCTGCCAAAGTGCTCAACGATACTTTTGACAGTTTCAGCCATGGCGACCAGGCATCATTCTTGCTCAACTGCAAAGAGGCGGGAACATACCATTTTTCTTTCCAGGCTGCCACAAAACGAAGTGATTTCAAGCTCAACTTTCTCCTCACCGACAAAAAATCAGGACGTATAGAGGCCAACAAGACCATGTCTATCAGCAATACTGGCGACTGGCAGTCTTACCGCGACTATGGATTCGACACCGCCGCCATGGAGGAAGGGCTCAAGCAACTGGTCATCACCTGGCAGAGTTCACAGGGCCAGTACACCGGCAATGTGAAGGATATAGCAGTTACGTTGCTACAAGACCCCGACAACATGCCCCATGTTGACACTGCCACAGACTCTTCAGCCGACATCTATGACCTCTCCGGAAGAAAAGTGGGTATGAAGAATAGAGATTGTTTACAGAAAGGTATCTACATCAAAAACGGGAAAAAAATACTGAAGCTTTAGCCTTCCAAAAGATTTGTCGCATATGTGCCGATGGTGTTCTTTCATCATCGGCACTTTATTTATTTGTATCAAGAAATTACACTTGGTGTATTTATTGAAGAATAATCGAACAAATAAATAGTATCTTCTCTGGGATTTTTATAAATTTGCAAAAAATTGCACACATGGGTTACCAAACAATTAGAATCCTTCTCTCAGCAACGCTTGTGATGGTTGTATCTGCCACATGGGCACAGGAAGTCAAAGAAGAGGAAAAGACCAACCAACTGACTGTTGATGTCAATTTGATGTCTCGTGGGGAGACAAGGGAAGGTGGATTCCCCGTCACTACAGAAGAGAAGGTCGAGGACCATTCGGCTTTCATCTCCAACCGTGCCAGATTGTTGGTGGGCTATGAAAGCAACAACCTGGCAGTGAAGGTGACGGCTCAGCACTCAGGCGTTTGGGGTGCTGAGGGAGGCGGCAAGTTCAATGTATATGAGGCATGGGCACATCTGAAAGCGAACAATGGACTGTTTGCCCGCATTGGACGTCAGGAACTGGTGTATGATGATGAGCGCATCCTCGGCAACAACGATTGGGCAATGGCTGCCCTGTATCATGACGCACTTAAAGTGGGATATGAGAACCACAGCCACAAGTTGCACGCCGTCGTTGCCTACAACCAGAACTCAAAGAACGTCAATGGCGGCACATTCTACCAAAACGGTTCACAAATCTACAAGACCATGCAGACGGTGTGGTACCACTATGATGTGCCCAAGTTGCCATTGAGCGCGTCGCTGCTGTTCATGAACATCGGCATGCAATGCGGCACTGAGGAGGAGTACGCAACCAACTTCCAGCAACTGATAGGCGGATATGTGAATTACAAGCCCGGCAACCTGACTTTGGAGGCAGCCTACTATCACCAGATGGGCAAGGCAAGCCTTGACTACACCACGACAGGAACTCTTCCCATCAACGCATGGATGGCAGCAGGAAAAGCATCCTATCAATTCAACAAGCAACTGACTGCCTATGCCGGTTATGACTACCTGAGCGGTGACAAGGAGTTCGTGGTACCCAAACAAGGTACTATTGGACTGACCAAGCACTCCAAAATGTCCGCATTCACGACGACTTTCGGGTCAACGCACAAGTTTTACGGCGCCATGGATTTTTTCTACGTCAGCGCTTACTTTGGCACCTTCTCACCCGGACTGCAGAACATATTTGGCGGTGCTACATATAAACCCGTCAAAGGTTTCTCCCTCGATGCCTCATACCATTATCTCGCCACGTCTACTGCCCTCAATGAGTTAAGCAAGACGCTGGGGCATGAGATAGAACTAAGGGCATCCTACCAGTTGATGAAGGATGCACGGATAAGCCTGGGCTTTTCATACATGAAAGGCACCGACACGATGGAAGAACTGAAACGTAGTTCCGAAAATAAGAAACTGCAATGGGGATGGCTGATGCTGAATGTCTCACCACGTATTTTTACCAGTAAATGGTGAAAAAAAATTGAAAATTGAAAATTGAAGATTGAAAATTAAGCATATGGCTTAACTTCTTTAACTACTTAACTTCTTTAACTACTTAATTAAAAATTATGAAGAAGATACTGCTTCTATTGTTCTCACTGCTGACCTTCATGCAGGTGAGTGCTGTGACCAAGGATTTTGGCAAGGGGAAATTAACCATCACCCCAATGGCTCGAAATGCTGTGAGAATTCAGTTCTCTGAGGATGGCAATGTTCAGACCAACCTGCCCGACTGGCTCTATGTCAAGCATGAGACGGAGGGTAAAAGCGACCTGAAAGTCAAGGTGGACAACAAACGGCAAACCGTGACCATACGCAACAAGAGCGGCAAGGTGGTTTTCCGTGCCACACGCCACCAACTCATCTCGGGAGAAGCAACACTGGCGTTTGAGTCGCCCAAAGATGAGTGCCTCTTCGGACTGGGACAGTTCCAGGACGGATACAGCAATGTCAGGGGACTGACACGTAGGCTGACACAGGTCAACACGCAAATATCACTTCCCATGCTCCTGTCAAGCAAGGGTTACGGCGTGCTGTGGAACAACTATGGTCTGGTGGACTATAATCCAGCAGACAACAGTGTGAAACTCAACCGACTCAGTGAGGTGGGCACCAGCGAGGTGGTGAATGTCACTTCGACAGAGGGCGGCAGGCAGGAGGTACGCCAGCGCAACATTTTTGAGGGAACCATCGACATCAATGAGGCAGGCGACTACTCACTGCTGCTCGACGTGGGACAGAAGATGGCCCGCCGCCACAACCTCACGATAGATGGGAAAACCGTGATAGAGATGCAAAACATGTGGTTGCCACCCACAGCTTCTGCCATCGTCCACCTGGAAGCAGGAAAACACACGCTGAGAGCCGAACTCTCCAGAGGCGACTCCCCCACCCTTTTCTATCAGAAAGTGAAGGATGAGACCGTCTTCCGGTCTCCAATAGCCAAAGCGGTGGACTATACTGTCTTCGTGGGAAATGCAGACGAGGTCATTGCCACCTACCGTGAACTGACCGGCAAAGCCCCCCTGATGCCCAAATGGGCGCTTGGCTATATCCACTGCCGCGAACGCTTCCATTCCTCAGAGGAAATTCTGCAGACCGCCAACCGTTTCCGCAAGGAACAACTGCCCATCAGCGTCATCGTGCAAGACTGGCAGTACTGGGGCAAATACGGATGGAACTCCATGCAGTTTGACGAGCAGTACTACCCCGACCCCAAGGCACTGACCGACAGCCTCCACAAGATGGACATCCGACTGATGGTGAGCGTGTGGTCGAAAATCGACAAAAACTCTGAGGTGGGCCGCCAGATGGTACGGGATAATTACTATATCAACGGCACCGACTGGATAGACTTCTTCAACCCTGATGCGGCCAATGCCTACTGGAAAAATTTCAGGGAGCGCCTCGTACCCCTCGGCATCGATGCCTGGTGGCAGGATGCGACAGAACCGGAAAACGATGACCTCGTGGGTCGGCGTGTGAACAACGGGAAATGGGCTGGAGAAGAGGTGCGCAACGTCTATCCGCTGCTCGTCAACAAAACTGTCTTTGAGGGACTGACACAGGCTGGGAAGGAACCGATGATTCTCACCCGCAGCGGATTCCCGGGCATCCAGCGCTATGGTTCCGCACTATGGAGCGGTGATGTGGGCAACGACTGGGAGACATTCCGACGCCAGATTGTCGCAGGACTGGGCGTACAGGCAGCAGGTATCCCTTGGTGGACCTACGATGCAGGAGGGTTCTTCCGTCCATCCAACCAATACACCGATGCCGACTACATCGAGCGCTTGCTTCGCTGGATAGAGACGAGCGTTTACCTGCCACTGATGCGTGTGCACGGCTATATGAGCAACACCGAGCCATGGAACTACGGAGAGGAAGCAAAGGGCATCATTGCCAATTGTCTGCGTGAGAGAGAAAAACTGCTGCCTTATATTGCACAATGCTCCGAGGCTATCTCCAAAGAAGGATATACACTGATGCGCCCGCTGGTCTTCGACTTTGCCAATGACCCGATGGCCTTGCAACAGAAATATGAGTATATGTTCGGTCCCTCGCTGCTCATCAGTCCGGTAACCGAACCGAATGTCACGGAGTGGAAGACCTATCTGCCCAAATGCGAGGGCGGATGGCGTGACTACCGCACCGGCAAGCACTATGACGGAGGGCAAACAGTGACCACTGCCGTCAGCAAGGCATTCATCCCCGTCTTTGTCCGCGAGTCAGAGGCCGCGCGACTCAATCCTTGATCGCAGGCACTTTCGATTTGAGTGTGATAATAGACAATGCCAGGAAGAATCGCTTTCTTCCTGGCATTGTTTTTGGAGTGAAGGATCATTATCCTACTTGAAAATCTTCTGGGCGAACATCGTCAGATAGATGCGCCAATTGCGCCAGATGTGACCGCCGTCGGTCTCGACATATTCATACTTGTAGCCCTTCGAGTCCCAGTAATTTCGCAGGTCAACGGTGCTCTGATAGAGGAAGTCGGTCTTGCCCATTCCCATCCAGTATAATTTTGGCTTGCTACCGAAGAGTTTTGCACTTTGCTGTGCAAAGTCAGGGTCACTCTTGATTTGCTCTGCAAAAGACTGGTTCCTGCCGGAATTCTTGCCCAGGTGCAGACCAGCAGAGAAGAGTCCGTAGTAGTCAAACGTATTGGGATAGAGCAGACTGATGGAGAAAGTGTGGCCACCACCCATGGAGAGACCACAGACAGCACGGCCTGCACGGCTCTTGACGGTGCGATAGTTGGCATCGACGTAGTTGACGATATCCATGAAACTGGCAGGAATTGTGGCAACAGCAGGAGCAGTGGGACCAGTTCCTGAATCACGGAATCCGGGCGTATACATGCCGAACGACCATTCACCTGGGGCCGCCTGGCAATTGGGATTGCCATTAGGCATCACCACAATCATGGGCTTTGCTTTGCCTGTGGCAATGAGGTTGTCGAGAATCTGGGCGGCGCGGCCGAGCTCACTCCATGCATTCTCGTCGCCACCGGCCCCGTGGAGCAGGTAGAGCACCGGATACTTTCCTCCCTTGTCATAACCAGCAGGAGTATAGACGGTCATGCGGCGCTGCATCTTCAGCGTCGGGCTGTTATACCACACTTTTGAGAGATTGCCATGAGGCACCTCATTGACACGATACAGGTCGCCCTTGTCACCCTTCTCTGCGCTGACGATAAAAATGTTGGTGAACGACACGATATCGCGGTTGACGTAGATGTTGGCAGGATCTTTCACTCCGGTCATGCCATCGATGTTGAAAGTATAACTGTACATCTCAGGAGCAAGTTTGCCAGTGGTATAACTCCACACGCCATTCTTTCCCTCCTTCAGTTGGGCAACACCAGGAGCATCATAAGAACCATACCCCTCTATCTCCATTTTCTGAGTAGGCAGGAAGTCACCTGTCACCTCGACCTTGACTGCCTTGGGAGCATAAAGGTTGAAAGTCACCGTACCGTCCTTATTGACGACAGGTGAATGAACATTGGCACTGTTGAAAAGCTTCTCCTGTGCCTGAGCACTCAAACAGCACATCGCTGCCAGCGCCAAAGTTATCATGTTCTTTTTCATATCATTCTATCTCTTTAGTAAATTGAGTTTTACATTGGGTTTCAGCACATCGTGGGCCTTCGTCTGCTGGGCTTTCACCTGAGCAGGCAAAGTGGCCTTGATGTCCTGAACCGAAGCAGCCACGAGGAACTGATATTCGCCTTCGGCAACCACCCATGAAGAGGCATCGGCATCAAATGAAGCAAGGTCGGCAGCCTTTACGCTGAGTGTTAAAGTCTCGCTCTCGCCCGGCTTCAGATTCTTTGTCTTGGCATAGGCTTTCAATTCCTTGGCCGGCTTGTTGGCTGCCTTATTGTCCGGGGCAGAGACATAAAGCTCAACAACTTCCTTACCCTCGTATGTACCCGTATTCTTGACAGTTACAGTCACTTCGTAGGCATCATTCTTCTGAGCAATCTTTGCATCGCTGTACTCAAAAGAGGTGTAACTCAGGCCATAGCCGAAGGGATAGCTCACGGGAATGTCGAACGAGTCG
>CAMZHP010000014.1 GCA_947306845.1 uncultured Prevotellaceae bacterium | reverse complement strand
ATTGAAAATTGAAAATTTTCTGTTAAGAATCATGTATAAGTTTTGCAGTTGGATCAGCCGCTGGATGGCTGTCATTGTGTTGCTGATGGCAGCAGCAGCGTTGTTGTGGCCAGGAGTCATCGGAGTCATCAAGACATCGTGGATCAGTTGGCTGTTGGGACTGATCATGTTTGGCATGGGCCTGACCCTAAAACTGGAGGATTTCCGCATCGTCTTCTCCAGACCCAAGGATGTCATTGTCGGATGCCTGGCTCAGTTCATCATCATGCCCTTGCTGGCTTGGCTACTTACAAAAGTGTTTTCCATGCCTGCCGAACTCGCCGTGGGTGTCATCCTTGTCGGCTGTTGTCCCGGTGGTACTGCCTCCAATGTTATCACCTATCTCGCTGGTGGCGACCTGGCATTGTCTGTCGGCATGACCAGCGTATCCACCCTCCTCGCCCCTTTGGTTACCCCGCTGCTTACGTGGCTGTTGGCCGGCACTTATGTTGATGTAGATATCTGGCAGATGTTCATGAGCATCATCCAAGTCATCATCCTGCCCATCGGTCTGGGACTGTTTGTCAAAAAGTTTGTCAAACTGTCCGACAACATGTTGAAAAAAGGGCTGCCCGCTTTCTCCACCATCGCCATCACCCTCATTGTCGGTGCTGTCGTGTCGGCGAATGCTGAGAAACTGTTAACCTGTGGACTGTTGGTCATCGCTGTTGTCATCCTGCACAATATGCTGGGATTTTTGCTGGGATTCTTCCTTGGCAAGGCACTCCACCTATCAAGAAAGAAATGCACAGCCATCAGCGTCGAGGTAGGCATGCAGAACTCCGGCTTGGCCTGCTCACTCGCCCAGCAACATTTTCAATCCATGGCACTCGCTACGGTGCCTGGTGCCATCTTCAGTGTATGGCACAACATCGCAGGCGCCCTGTTGGCACGCCTGGTGAGGTCATGGAATGAAAAAGAGGAATAGCAGCACGTAAGGAACAGATGCCAAGATAGATTATTTTAACAGCGACTCCAACAACAAGAGGTCGTGACGATAGGTCACCTTGATGTTTGTCGGCTCACCCTCCACCACAAAGATAGGAACATCAGGCAGATAGCGGCGCACCACACCACAATCGTCGGTGACGGTGAAGGCCGGGTCGGCAAGTGCCAGGTCGTATGCTTTGCGGATAACACGGCGTCGGAAACACTGCGGTGTCTGTGCGTTACGCAACAAGTCACGGGGAGGGATATCGGTGATGCAGCCGTCACCGTCAACTTGCCAGATGGTGTCTGTGGTCTTTGTCGCCACCCCCACCGCATCATGGTGTTTCAAGGCATGGATGCAGTCGGTGATGATGCGGTGGCTGACCATCGGCCTCACGGCATCGTGGAAGAGCAGGCAGTCATCATCGGAAGAATAGGCATTGAGTGCAGCCAAACTGGAGTCATAACGTTCCTTGCCTCCAGGGAGAATCTTCCTCACTTTTAAGAAGTTGCCGCCTTTCACAATCTGCTCTACCTCGGGGATGCAGTCTGCACGGCTCACCACTGCCACCTCATCAATCAGCGGATGGCTGTCGAATACACGGATGGTATGGGCAAGTATGGTCTCACCCGCCACCTCTATCAGTTGTTTGGGCACACCTCCGCCCAGACGCGAGCCACTGCCGCCCGCCAAGATAATCGCGATGTTCATGATATTGCAAAAGTAAATAAAAAACCAAGAAGTCTAACGTTTTTTAGAAGAATATCGCTATTTTTGCATGAAAATTCAGCCATCATGAGAAAAACCATCATCATCAGTCTGCTGGCCATCATCACACTGACCGCCAGCGCTGCCAGCGAGAAGACTTTGTCGGGCAACGATGCCGGTGCCACCTACACCGGCCGTACAGAAGTGAAAGCCGACGGATCTGTGAGTTATGACTGGACGGGAGTCTATGTGCAGACCGATTTCACCGGAGGATATCTGGCCATTGAAGTGTCAGAAGCCGGCGAGTCATGGCACAACCTGTTTATCGACGGGCAATGGGTGCGCAAACTTCACATCACCGGCAGCACGCCACAGCGCATCGTTCTCGCCGAACGACTCAGCAAAGGCACCCACCGGCTGCGCCTGCAGAAATGCACGGAGGGTCAGTATGGATGCACCACCATCCACCGCTTCATCCTCGCCAAGAACGGCACCATGAATCCTGTAGCCCGCAAGGAGCGGATGATTGAGATATATGGCGACTCCTACACCTGCGGCTATGGCACTGAGGGCCACATCGCCAACGAGCGATTCCGGCTCGACACCGAGAACTGCGACCAAGCCTATGGTTGTATCATCGCCCGCTACTTCGATACCGACTATGCCCTCACCGCCCACTCCGGCCAAGGCATGGTGCGCGACTGGGGCGATGCAAAGCAGATTTCCGACAAAAACATGTCGACCCGCTACACCCACATCTATGACGACCACGGCGACATTGACTACGGTTTTGACAGTTACCGTCCCCAACTGGTGATGATCAACCTCGGCACCAACGACTTCTCCCCCACCGCCATCCCCACCGACGAGCAATATGTCAATGCCTATCTCAAAATGATCGCCACCATCCGCAGCCACTATGAAGGAGTAAAAATCCTCTGCATCACGCCCCACTCCGCCAGCCGCTATCTGAAAGCCGCCCTCGGTCTGCTCAGGGAACGCACCCTTGGCATGGAAGATGTCTATATGGCCAACTCACTCGACAACATGGTAACGGAGACCCGCGATATGGGCAATGACTGGCATCCCAACTATCAGGGACAGAAGAAGATAGCCATGAGCCTTATACCGCAGATCTCCGCTATTATGGGATGGGAACTCAATGACAGGAAAATAGAATAACATGCGTACCACCCTCCTCACACTGACTGCCATCTTACTGGCAGCCATGGCATCCTGGGCATCCGACCATCCCAGCAAGCCACCGCGCACCATGAACTATTACCCCGATGGAGGTGACGTCGTATGCGTGAACGGCAACAACCGATATACACGCGCCCTCTATGGCTCTCACACCCGCATGCGTCTGGAAACCAGCGACCGTCCAGTCTTCGCCACCTACGACCGCGACAACAGCGTCAACATCAGTTTCATATTCGATGACGGGCACACATTGCTCCCCCTTGACTCCACCTCTTTCTGTGAGGCTAGATATCAAGGAGGACAACGCACCTATACGGTGGGCAACACTTCTTGGGGTGATGGCATTGTCCAAATCACAGCCTTAGCCACCTACACGGAGGAAGGTGCCCTCTGGCGATTCCACACCGAAGGATTCTCTTTCCGCCCCGTGTTCCATTCCATAATGCGCTCCGTTGCCAAAAAGAAAATGACCCGTGACGGTGACTACGGTCTGGAACCCCGCAGCAGTTTTGAGGCCGCCGGACTGCCCCTCCAGACCCTCACATGGACCAACGACAGCGACACCTATGTCCTGCTCACCCCCAACCGCCAACTAATAGTTGACACTTTGGGCGTAGAGCGATTTGCCCAAGAGCAAGCCATCCGTGAGGACATCGTCTCACGACTGAGGATAAATACCCCCGACCCCTATATCAACACTCTGGGTGCCAATCTCGCTGCTGCTGCCGACGGCTTGTGGGACGGTCAGACATGGCTTCATGGCTGTGTCGGGTGGCGCACACCTCTTGCTGGCTGGCGTGGCGCATACGTGGGTGACGTTTTGGGATGGACCGACCGTGCCCAGTCACACTTTGATGCCTATGCCCGCAGCATGGTGACTCAAGTGCCGCCTATCTACCCCCACCCCACACAAGACTCCATCAGAAATCTCGCACGTGCTGCTGAGAAATGGGGCACGCAGATGTACAGTAACGGCTATATCTGCAGATTACCCGACAATGCGGAGAAGATGAGCCACTATGATATGAACCTCAATTACATCGACGAACTGCTTTGGCATTTCTGCCATAACGCCGACACTGACTACATGCGCAAAATGTGGCCATACATCAAACTCCATCTTGAATGGGAGAAGCGCAACTTCGACCCTGACGGCGACCATCTTTACGATGCCTATTGCTGCATTTGGGCGAGCGACGCCCTGTGGTACAACGGCGGTGCCGTCACCCACTCCTCTGCCTACAACTACCGCGGCAACCTGCTCGCCGCACGCATCGCCACACTGATCGGCGAGGATCCCACCCCCTACAACACGGAGGCAGACGCCATTCTCAAAGTAATGAACCGCAGGCTGTGGATGAGCAAGAAAGGCCACTGGGCTGAATATCAAGATCTCATGGGAGAGAAGCGCCTACATGAGAGTGCCGCGCTCTGGACCATTTATACCCCCATCGACTGCGGTGCCTGCACCCCCGACCAAGCATGGCGTGCCACACTCTATGCCGACCGCCATTTCCCCCACATCCCCATCGAGATTCAAAGCGGCGATCAACCCGTAGCCGACGACGGACAGCACTATTATACCCTGAGCACCACCGACTGGCTGCCTTATGACTGGAGCACCAACAACGTTGCCCACGAGGAAGTGATGAACATGGCACTTGCCTACTTCATCGCTGGCAGACGAAACGAAGGATACAGGCTGCTGAAAAGTGACGTGCTCGACGGAATGTTCCTCGGTGCCTGTCCTGGCAATTTCGGGCAGATTAGTTACTACGACAAGGCACGCAGCGAGGCATACCGCGACTTCGGCGACTGTATCGGCATATCCGCACGCGCCATCGTCAACGGCCTCTTTGGCATCCGTCCCGATGCTCTCAACCGCCGTTGCCTCATCCAGTACTCCTTGCCCGACGAATGGAAAGACGTCAGCATCTCTACCCCATACCTTTCTTACACCTTTCATCGCGAGGGTGACCGTCTCACCTATGATGTGTCCCAGCATTTCAGCCAACCCTTGGAAATCGTCATCCGCGTGGGCATGGGAGATGGTACGTTTGTCGACTTCAGAGGATCCGATCAAGAACAACAGCATATCTCTATCGACTTGTCGAAATATACCTTATGCGAAGAGCCCAAAGCAGAAGAATTCATCGGCGAAAACCATGACGACACCAACATTGACACTGCCGGACTGGCCGATTTCATAGAGGGTACCAAACAGACCCCCATCGACCTGAGTAAACACTTCAACGCCAACGTCGATGACATCTTCCGCAACGAATATCTCTCACCCCGCCCACCCTACACCACTCTCTCCTTGCCCAAGCAAGGCATCGGCCAATGGTGCATCCCTGACCGCACCGCCCACATTGAGGATGATGGACTGCGTGCCAAGAGCGTGAAAGGCCTATTCGACACTGGCTTAGGTATTTCCTTCCTGACTCCATCCGAAGGACACAACATCATCTACACTTCATTATGGGACAACTACCCAGCAAGCGTCTCCATACCCCTCAAAGGAAAAGCCTCGTATGCCTGCCTGATGCTTGCCGGCAGCACCAACAACATGCAGAGCCGCATAGACAACGGCATCATCATAGCGGAATACAAGGATGGCACGGCAGACACACTGCATTTGGTCAACCCCATCAACTGGTGTCCCATCGAGCAGGAGTATTATACCGACGGACTGGCGTTCAGTGCAGCCTCACTGAAACCCTACCGTGTTCACCTAGGCAGTGGACTGGTATCACGCGATATCACCAAAAGCGTGCGGACAGGCGCCTTTGCCAATTCTGTCCCAGGCAATCCCGACAGTGCAGAACCTCGCTTGATTGACTGCGGTGCAGCACAATTGCTAAAAATGCCACTCAACCCCAACAAACGCCTACGGCGGCTTACTTTGCGCACCTTGTCCAACGACGTGGTTATTGGACTGATGGCCATAACCCTGACAAAATAACTGACATTGAGGTTCCATCCCCTTGACACCCACCTCACACCACCCACAAGGCTGAACAACCCGATGGGATATGTGACACATCCTCTCTGCCAACTGGCAGCAGAAGAGGCGCAAGGATACATCGCCTCTGTCGAAACATGGCAGGATGAAATCGCAAGGGGAAAGATGTTTGGGGTGCTCGTAGCGGAAGACAACGATGGCACATTAGGCTTTCTCGCTGCCTTCTCCGGCTTATTGGCCGACCGCAACGACTGGCCCTACTTCGTTCCTGCCGTCTTTGATTTCCAACAGCCCGACGGGTATTTCAAGCAGGAGGAAGCTCGTATCAGCGCCATCAGCAAGCAGATTCGTTTATTGGAAGAGTCACCACAGCTGAGCGAAATCCGTACGACCCTGAACCAATGTGAGGAAGACAGAGAAAAAGACATCGATGCATGGAAAAGCACCATGGAACGCGCCAAGGAACGGCGTGACGCCATCCGCCGGCGACTTGCCGACCATCCCACGGAAGCCGCTGACGGCACCCTGCCCACAGAGGAGGAGATGACCCGTGAAAGCCAATGGATGAAAGCGGAGCTGAAGAGGAAACGCCGTCACCACGAAGCAGCTTTATCTGCCATCCGGACAAAAGCCGATGCACTGGAAAAGGAAATCAAGGAATTGCGCTCTTTGCGGAGAAAGAAGTCAGAGACACTGCAACACTGGCTCTTTGAACACTTCATGATGCTGAATAGCAGGGGCGAGACACGTGACCTGCTCTCTATTTTTTCCGAGACATCACTGAAAGAACCACCTTCCGGGGCGGGAGAATGCTGTGCGCCCAAATTGCTTCAATATGCGTTTGCCCACCATCTGCGCCCTGTCTGCATGGCAGAATTTTGGTGGGGAGCCTCGCCGGCAGGCGAGATACGGCAACATCTACACTACTATCCTGCGTGCCGAGGAAAATGCCAGCCCATCCTCAGCTACATGCTGCAAGGTCTTGATGTGGAACCCAACCCATTCGAACAAGCAATTGACACCATCCCTGATATTATTTATGAGGACGATGCACTGATGGTGGTCAACAAACCCGCAGGAATGCTGACTGTTCCTGGAAAAAATGGTGGAAGCTCTGTATGGGACTTCTGCAAGAGCCACTGTCAGACTGCGGACGGTCCGATGATTGTCCACCGACTCGACATGGCAACATCAGGGTTGTTGGTTGTTGCCAAGACCAAAGCTGTGCACCAAAATTTGCAGAAACAGTTTCTACACCATACTGTAGAGAAGAACTACACGGCCCAATTGGACCATCCACTACCTCCAACGACACCTCGAAGCGGCACCATCCGCCTGCCACTACGCCCCTCGTTGCTTGACCGTCCGCACCAAGTGGTGGACATGTCTCACGGCAAGACAGCCATCACACAATATGAGATGCTGACCGATGTGCTTGTCTCCCTCACCCCACTCACTGGCCGCACCCATCAGTTACGCATACACTGTGCCCATCACGACGGGCTCGGTGTCCCCATCAAAGGCGACACACTTTATGGTCAGGCCGACGAACGACTCTGCCTACATGCCGGAAGCCTCTGTTTCGAGCATCCTATCACCGGAAAGCGCATCACCTTCACCTGTCCCATCCCATTCAATCCATGCACCTCGAAATGAGTTTCAAGACATTACTGCCAGTGGTCTCTGCACTCCTCTTGCTGACAGACTTACCCATCCACGCCGAAGCCCTCGTCTGGTTTGACGGCACACGCCCCATCACCTATACAGTCAGCAAACATACCGACCCTGTTGTCACGACCGCGCTAGAGATGTTCAAGGATGACATGCGTCAGGTAACTGGTATGACGCCCAAAGCATCAAGCCACGGCACCATCAGGATTATACAAGGAAAAGGTGATGCGGACGGTTTCCGCATCCATGTGGACAACAAACAGATTGTCGTCGAGGGGACCAACGGGCGAGGCACCGCCTACGGACTATTGGAACTTTCAAGGATGGCAGGAGTATCACCTTGGATATGGTGGGGGGATGTGAAGCCCGAAAAGAGAAATCGGCTGACCATCTCCAAAGACTTTCACACTGAACAACGGCCTAGCGTGGAATACAGGGGCATATTTATCAACGATGAAGATTGGAGTACACGCACTTGGAGCAGTATCATGGAATCGCTTCCTTATGGTCAAATCGGTGTGGAGACCTACAGGAGAATCTTCCAGTTGCTGCTACGGCTACGTGCCAACACCATCTGGCCCGCCATGCATCCCGGCACCACAGCCTTTTTCAAACTGGCCGGAGCCAAATCGATGGCAGATTCTTGCGGAATCATCATCGGCACCTCGCATTGTGAGCCTATGCTACGCAACAATGTGGATGAATGGGACAAGAAAAGTCGCGGAGCATTCAATTACAGAACCAACAAACAAGCGGTGCTTGACTATTGGACGGAACGGCTAAAAGAAGTCAAAGGTTCCTCCAACAACATGTTCACCATTGGCATGAGAGGCATCCATGACAGTTCAATGGAGGGATACCAAACCGAAAAAGAGAAATTCGATGGACTGCAACAGGTCATCGATGACCAGCAAGAGTTGCTACGGCGGCATATAGCCTCCCCTAGCCAGCTGATGCAGGTGTTTGTACCTTACAAGGAAGTGTTGCAACTCTACGAGAAAGGCCTGCGGGTGCCAGATTATGTCACCCTGATGTGGTGCGATGACAACTACGGCTACATGACCCGGCTCTCAGACTCCGACGAGCAGTTTAGAAGCGGTGGTGGCGGAGTGTATTATCACCTCAGCTACTGGGGGCGTCCACACGATTACCTATGGCTCACCACTACCCAACCAGGACTGATTTACAATGAAATGCGCCAAGCCTACGACCACCATGTACGCAAGTTGTGGATAGCCAATGTGCACGACCCCAAAGTAGCAGGGTATGATCTGGAGTTGTTCCTTGACTTGGCATGGAACATCGAAGCAGTAAACGAGACATCACTCTCAGAACACTACAAGTCGTGGCTTCGAAGGCAATTTGGCGAACAGGCAGGCGATGCACTTTTCCCCATCATGCATGAGTTCTACCGTCTTTGTGGAGAACGCCGTCCTGAATTTATGGGATGGAATCAGGTGGAACTCGACAAGAAACTATATGACAGGGGCTTAGGACAGGTTCGAAACACCGCTTTCAACCTACTAGAATTTAGCGGCGAACTCGACCGTCAGGAAGAACGGTTTGAGGCCTTGTCACGACAAGTGGAAAAAATCGAAGGGATGGTTCGTGCTGAACTAAGAGATGCCTATTTCGCCGCCATCCTATATCCTGTGCAGGCTGCAGCAGCCCATTGCGTGAAAATGTTGGAAGCACAGCGCGCCAGGCAACTGGCCGATGGGAGTACAGACAACATGCCTGAACGTGAAAAGGCCGTCAAACAAGCAGCTGCCAAGAGCATGGCCGCCTATCTACGCATCCAGCAACTGACCGACCACTACAACAACATGATGACAGATGGCAAGTGGAAAGGCTCCATGAACGACCATCCCCGCGACTTGCCTGTGTTTTGGGCACCTCTCCTCCCCGTCCAAGTAACTGAAGAGGAGATGAGCTCTACCTCTCTCCTGCCCACACTTTCTCATCCACTAATAGTCCCACCCAATGTCATCGCCCGTGATGCCCATGATTATGACAAAGCAGCGGGGCATCCCCACATCAGGGAGATGCTAGGGCACAGCATGAGAGCTGTCGCCCTTGAAAAAGACGATTGTCTCAGCTATCACATCCACATTCAAAAAGAAGGAGATTATGTGCTGACCATTGCGATGATCCCCACACAGCCCACCAACAATGGTGACCTTCGCTTCAGCGTATCCGTCGATGCCAGCAAACCCATCATATACTCACTCAAGGAGCCTTTCCGCTCAGAGCGATGGAAAGAAAACGTGCTTCGCGGACAGGCTATCCGCCAAGAAACAATCCATTTGACCACTGGCGAGCACACGCTCACCATCCAAGCTCTCGATGACCATATCGTCGCCGATCAATGGATGCTGGACATCCTGCCCAACAGAAAGCACTACCTTTTTCCAGTGAAAAGGTAGTCCTATAGATGGTCATCAGCCATCAACAGTCAGGAAGAGAAAGAACTATCAGATCTCCCCTAGATAATTTTCAAGTGGAATACCTCTGTTCTTGTCAACGTTGTCCTTGTTGAGGTCAATGAGTCTTGACACAGCATCCATCGCCTTTCTTGTGCTCTCCACCAAAGATTCATCTTTAAGCAGGTTGCCGATGAGCACAGCCGAGAAAATATCGCCCGTACCAGGAAAATGGACTGGTATCTCATTGTATTCTAAGCAGAAATGCGAATCTGTGAAATGGTTGTAGCCCATCACACAATGTTGGCCATCCACCAACATGCTAGTGATGAGTACAGACTGGGAACCGATTTGTCTGAGCGCATCCACCAACCTTTTTGCCTCTCCGGCATCCACCCCCTCCGACCGGTAAGGCGTGTCTGTGAGATAGCATGCCTCTGTATAGTTGGGATAGGTGAGATGGGCGACAGACAGCATCTCGCGCATGCTCCGTATCGCCGATGGGGTCACGCCATTGTAAAGCTTGCCCTCATCACCCATGATGGGGTCAACGAAGATGACCGTTCCCGTCCGTGCCTGTTCAAGACAATAATCCGCCACAATGCGTGCCTGTCTCTCTGAGACAATGAATCCCGTGGCGATGGCATCAAAATGGAAACCCAACTCCTTCCACACAGGGAAAACTCCTGTGATGTAGTCGGTGGTGTCAAGGATATTGAACTTACCGTAATCGAGCGTGTTGGACACCAATGCCGTGGGCAGATTATACACCGGCAGACCCATGTACGACAAAATGGGCAACATCGCAGCAGTTGCCACCTTGCCATAACCCGCCATGTCGTTGATAAGAAGAATCTGTTTGCTCATAATCAATCTATATCGTGTAATTTCTTGATCACTCTCTCAACAATTCTTGGAAAATACTTCATCTCCAGTTCATGCTCCTTGGCTGCAATTTCATCAACCGAGTCATTGGGAGACAGCGCAACCGAGTATTGCTCGATAATCTCCCCTCCGTCGCACACCGGTGTCACATAATGAACAGTGATACCCGTCTCTGTATCTCCTGCCGCCTTAACTGCCTCATGCACATGATGCCCCCACATTCCCTTTCCGCCATGCTTGGGCAACAAGGCTGGATGGATGTTGATGATGCGCTGGGGAAACTGCTGAATAAGATAGTCGGGCACCATAGGCAGGAATCCGGCAAGCACAATCATGTCGATGGCATATTGCTCCAAAATGGGCCTCATCACCTCAGGGTCGTTGAGTCCGGCTTTGTTGACAACCACCGAAGGGACCCCCAACCTCTCTGCCCTGACCAGCGCATAGGCATCAGCACGGTTGCTCAGTACGAGGGCGGTACACACCATTTCGGAATTCTCAAAATAACGTATCAGGTTCTCACAGTTACTGCCGCTGCCCGATACAAAAATCGCGATATTTGTCTTCTGCATAATTTATTGATGGCGGGTCATTCCGTCTATGGGCTGCAAAATTAGTACAAAAATAACATAAATCAAATATTATCACTAAAAAATAAAAAAGTGGGGGCAACATGTATGGTGTCATATCTTTTTTTCGTAACTTTGCATCCTTAAAAATCAAATCCATTCACATGACAACAACAGACAAGACAATAAAGACCGCCCTCATCTCCGTTTTTCACAAAGACGGTCTGGAAGATTTGCTTGCCGAGCTTCATGCCGGCGGCGTGAAATTTCTTTCCACAGGCGGAACACAGAAATTCATCGAATCCCTCGGCTATGAATGCCAGACAGTGGAAAGCGTGACAACCTATCCATCCATCCTAGGAGGCCGTGTGAAAACCCTGCATCCCAAGGTATTTGGAGGCATCCTTGGCCGCCGCGACAATGAGGGAGACCGCGAACAGATGCAGCAGTATGATATCCCTGAGATTGACCTTGTGGTAGTCGACCTGTATCCTTTTGAGGACACTGTAGCCAGCGGAGCCTCATCACAGGACATCATCGAAAAAATCGACATAGGTGGCATTTCCCTCATCCGTGCGGCCGCAAAGAATTTTGCCGATGTGGTGATTGTGCCGAGCAAGGCCGAGTATGGGCTGCTCTTGGACATTCTCCGTGAGAAGGGTGCCATGACCAGTTTATCCGACCGTCGCTTGCTGGCCGAGCGCGCCTTTGGCGTCAGCAGCCACTACGACACCGCCATCCACGCATGGTTTGCTGGGAAATAGCATTTCCTTCGGTCATGGTCAATGACCGGCTTTTCGATCCTGAGACGACATTCAAAACTAAAAGAAAGAAACTTTAGCTCAAAAGAAATGGGATTTTTTTCATTTATCCGTGAGATAGCCATGGACCTTGGCACCGCCAATACCATCATCATCAGCGATGACAAGATTGTGGTGGACGAGCCATCAGTCGTGGCTCTAGACCGCCGCACCGATAAGATGCTGGCTGTTGGCGAGAAAGCCAAACTGATGTATGAGAAGACACATGACAACATACGTACCGTCCGCCCACTTCGCGACGGTGTGATTGCCGATTTTTCCGCCTGTGAGCAGATGATGCGCGGTTTGATCAAAATGGTGCATACCGGCAACCGCTTTTTCTCTCCTTCACTTCGCATGGTGATCGGCGTTCCCTCCGGTTCGACAGAGGTGGAACTTCGTGCCGTGCGCGACTCCGCCGAGCATGCCGATGGCCGTGACGTCTACCTGATTTTCGAGCCAATGGCAGCAGCCATAGGCATCGGTATCGACGTCGAGGCTCCTGAGGGCAACATGATTGTTGATATAGGCGGCGGCAGCACCGAGATTGCCGTCATCTCACTTGGTGGCATCGTATCCAACAATTCCATCCGCATCGCAGGAGATGACCTGACCGCCGACATTCAGGACTACATGAGTCGCCAGCACAACCTGAAAGTGGGAGAGCGCATGGCTGAACGAATCAAGATACATGTGGGTTCCGCACTGACCGACTTGGGTGACGAGGCTCCGGAAGATTATATCGTACATGGCCCGAACCGCATCACAGCCCTCCCAATGGAAGTGCCGGTGTGCTATCAAGAAATTGCTCACTGTCTGGACAAGACCGTGGCAAAGATAGAGAACGCCGTGCTCTCCGCATTGGAGAAGACACCACCAGAGCTGTATGCCGACATCGTACACAACGGCATCTACCTCACTGGCGGTGGCGCCCTGCTCCGTGGCCTTGACAAACGACTCCACGACAAAATCCAGATTCCCTTCCACATCGCAGAAGACCCGCTTCACAGCGTAGCCAAAGGAGCTGGTGTGGCCCTCAAGAACGTAGAGAGATATTCGTTCCTGATGAGATAAGGAATACACCATGCGCGATCTTGTAGCGTTTCTCAAGAAATACAACTACTGGTTTGTCTTCGTGATACTCGAAGTGGTGAGCATGCTGCTGATGTTTCAGTACAACAGCTACCACGGTAGCGTATGGTTTTCCTCTGCCAACTATATAGCAGGTCTGTCCTACGAGGCTGACTCCAAGTTCAGCTCTTTCCTGGGGCAGGGTACTGTCAACCAACAGCTCACCAAGAGGAACCTGATATTGGAGCGTGAAGTAGCCATATTACGCTCACAGTTGATTGACGAGCGCATGAAGCGTGACTCCAGTTACATGTATGAAGGAGAAATGCCGTTGCTGCGCCAGTACAAACTAATTCAGGCGCGGGTCATCAGCAACTCCATCAACAAGTCAGACAATTTCATCACCATCGACAAAGGCCGTTATGACGGTGTGCACGAGGACATGGGAGTGGCATGCGGCAACGGAGTGGTGGGCGTGGTCTACATGGCCTCTGGGCACTATGCGGTAGTCATACCCGTGCTCAGCACCCATTCCAACATCAGCTGCGCCATCAAGGGAAGAGGCTATTTCGGATACCTGCATTGGAACGGCGGTACTTCCAACATTGCTTATGTTGACGATATACCCCGCCATGCAGAGTTTGAAATCGGCGACACCATCGTAACAAGTGGCTACTCATCGATGTTCCCCGAAGGAATACTCGTGGGAAAAATTCTGAAGAAAGGAGACTCTGATGATGGTCTGTCCTACAAGCTCCAGATTTCATTGTCCACTGACTTTGGCAACCTACGCGACGTGTGTGTCATTGACGATGCAGCTGTAAGGGAACGCCTAGAATTGTTGCGCGAAGCCACCGATTCGCTGAACCCCCAGAAAAAGTAGGCTTATGAACAACGATGTCATCAGGATCCCCCTACTCTTCATAGCCATCTGTGCGATACAGGTGTTTGTACTCAACCATTGCCTTTTGTTCGGTTGCGCACTGCCCATGTTCTATCTATGGTTTGTGCTGACCATGCGCAAAGGGATGCCAAGATGGCTTACTCTGATACTGTCATTTGCCATGGGACTGACCCTCGACATGTTTTCCAACACACCAGGAGTGACTGCGGCAGCCATGACAGCAGCTGCCATGGTGCAGCCCTACCTGCTCGAGCTGTTCATGTCACGCGAAGGCGATGACTCGTTCATACCATCTTCTGAAACACTGGGCACCAGATCATTTATCAACTATACCATTGTGTTGGTGACCGCTTATTGCGTCATCTTTTACACACTTGAGATGCTCACCCTCGCCAACGGCTGGAAATGGCTCTCCTGTGTTTTGGGCAGTACCTTTGTCACCGTGTTGCTTGTCTTAGCCATCGACCGTCTGACACATAGGAAATAACGCCAAGGGCTAGATTTATCATTGATTGGAACTGCAACATGAAGGATTACGAACTGGACAAACGACAGTATGTCATTGCCGGGGTGGCCATAGCCATAGTGGCCATCTATATCATCCGTCTGTTCACACTCCAGATCATGAGTGATGACTATAAGAAGAATGCCGACAGCAATGCCTTTCTCAAAAAGGTGGAATTCCCATCCCGTGGCATCATCTACGACCGCAATGGCAAGACACTTGTCTTCAACCAGCCCTCCTACGACATCATGGTGATTGTCAATGAACAGCGCTCACGGCTCGACACCACCGAACTATGCAAGGCCCTCAATATCACTCGCGAGTATTTTGTCAAGCGCATGAGCGACATTCAGGACCGAAGCAAGAACCCTGGTTATTCCAGCTATACCCAACAACTGTTCATGTCGCAGCTCTCTGATCAGGAGTTCAGCGTCTTTCAAGAGAAAGCATATAAGTTTCCTGGTTTTTATATCCAACGCCGCAGCATCCGCCAATATGAGTACCCCAATGCCGCCTTGCTTTTGGGTGATGTCGCCGAGGTGTCGCCCGATGATATTAAGGAAGATGAGTACTACCAACCAGGCGACTATATCGGCAAGGTAGGCGTGGAACGCTCGTATGAGAAGGAGCTAAGAGGTACAAAGGGTGTGAAAATCCTGCTCCGCGACAACTATGGCCGCATACAAGGCAATTTCCAAAACGGGAAGTTCGACACCAAGCCCGTGCCAGGCAAGAAGCTCACCCTAGGTATCGACATCGAGCTCCAACGTTTGGGCGAGCGTCTGTTGGAAGGCAAGCTGGGGAGCATCGTGGCCATTGAGCCTTCCACTGGTGAGATTCTCTGCATGGTTTCATCACCCAGCTATGACCCCCGCATCATGGTAGGCCGCCAACGCGGCAAAAACCATCTTGCTCTGCAGAAAGACCCATCCAAGCCATTGCTCAACCGTGCCATCATGGGACAATACCCCCCAGGCTCCACCTTCAAAACCAGTCAGGCACTCACCTTCCTCACAGAGGGAGTCATCGATTCTACCACAAAATATCCCTGCCACCGCGGATTTGTCACTCGAGGTATGAAAGTGGGATGCCACGGACATCCTTCTCCACTCAACCTGATTCCCGCCATCGGTACCTCATGCAATGGTTTCTTTTGCTGGGGACTCTACTATATGCTCAACAACCGCGAGAAATATCCCACTTTGCAGGCTTCCATGGACATCTGGCGCGACTATATGGTGAGCATGGGCTTCGGTTATAAACTGGGTGTGGATCTCCCCAATGAGAAACGCGGCATGATTCCCAATGGCACCTACTACGACAAGGCTTTCAAGCGCAACTGGAACGCACTGGGTGTCATCAGTATCGCCATCGGACAAGGAGAGGTGACGCTCACACCCCTTCAAATCGCCAACCTTGGTGCCACCATTGCCAACCGAGGATGGTTCATCACCCCACATGTGGTGAAAGAAATTGAAGGACAAGCTATCGATACTCTCTATACCAACAAGAAATACACCAAAGCCAACCGTCAGGCATACGACCTGGTGGTGAGAGGTATGAGGCGAGCCGTCACAGGAGGCACTTGCCGCAGTGCCAACCGTCGCGACTATGAAGTGTGCGGAAAGACAGGAACGGCACAAAACCGTGGCCGTGACCACTCCGTGTTCATGGGTTTCGCACCGATGAATGAACCTAAGATTGCCATCAGCGTTTATGTGGAGAATGGTGGTTTCGGTGCCACCTTCGGTGTGCCTATCGGTTCGCTGATGATGGAGCAATACATCAAGGGCGAATTGTCAGAAAGCTCAATGCGCCAGGCAGCAAGGATACAAAGTCAGCATCTGAAGTATGGCACAAAAGACAGATAACCAACCCAGCGTCCTTCGTTCACTCGATTGGTGGACGATGGGCATCTATGTGGCACTCCTCATCTTTGGCTGGATGAGCGTGTGCGGGGCGAGCTATTCTTTCAGTGAGCCCGACGTGTTCAGCCTGTCCACACGCTCAGGAATGCAGATTGTCTGGATAGGCACCTCTATCTGTCTGGCATTTGTCGTACTGATGCTCGACGACCGTTATTATGACACCTTTGCTTATGCCCTTTACGGACTGATGGTGCTGCTTCTCTTTGCCACCATCTTCAACCCGGTGAGCATTAAAGGATCCCGCTCCTGGCTCGTGCTGGGGCCGCTTCGCGTGCAGCCTGCCGAGTTTGCCAAGTTTGCCACGGCACTCGCCATCAGCAAGTTTATGAGTACCTACGGTTTCAACATCCACCGACTGCGCGACTTCTTGCTCTCATGCGCCATCGTGATGCTTCCGATGGCATGCATCGTGCTGCAAAACGAGACAGGCTCCGCATTGGTTTATCTGGCTTTCTTCCTCATGTTCTACCGTGAGGGCATGCCAGGCAGCATCCTCTTCACAGGCGTGGCACTGGTGCTCTATTTTGTAGTGGGTATCCGCTATGAGCAGGTACCACTATGGGATACCCCCACCTCAACAGGAAAGTTCGTGGTGCTTCTCCTCATCCAGCTGTTTTCTGCTGGCATGGTTTACATCTACTGCAACGACAAGCGGAAGGCGATGCAACTGGCAGGCTTCACCATCAGCGTGACCCTCATATTCCTTTTGTTCTCTGAATATGTAATACCGTTCGACATCGTATGGGTACAGTTGTTTGTCTGCGCCCTCCTCATCGGATACTTCATGTATCAGGGACTGAGCAGCCGTGTGGGCAACTATTTGTATATCGCATTGTTCTCTCTGGGCTCCATCATCTTCTTCTACTCTGCCAGTTTCATGCTCAACAATGTGGCCAAGCCCTATCAGCGAGAGCGTATCAACGTGCTGCTCGGACTTGAAGATGACAATTCAGGAGCCGGATACAACGTTCACCAGAGTGAGATTGCCATCGGCTCTGGCGGTCTACGCGGCAAGGGCTTTCTCAATGGCACCCAGACCAAACTGAAGTTTGTGCCCGAGCAAGACACCGACTTCATTTTCTGCACCGTAGGCGAGGAAGAAGGTTTTTTAGGTTCCGCAGGCGTACTGCTGCTGTTTCTCGCCCTTATTCTTAGGCTCATCGTTTTAGCAGAGCGACAACCATTCAAATTCGGAAGGGTCTATGGTTACTGCGTGCTAAGTATCTTTCTCTTCCATGTCTTCATCAATGTGGGCATGGTACTGGGACTGACACCTGTCATCGGTATTCCACTGCCATTCTTCAGTTATGGAGGCAGTTCACTGTGGGGCTTCACCTTGCTGCTCTTTATTTTCCTGCGCATTGATGCCAGCCGCAACCTCATCAGGAAATGACAGGCTGCGGCATTCATTCTTTTGACTAAGCAAATAGTTGGTTATTTCTGCTTTTTCAAGCCCATCAAGCGACAAATCAAATCTCGGCGATGCTTCCACGCATCCCACCGATGTTGCTTTTTTAATTTTGGCAAATAATCCTGATAAGGCCTCTCTGTATCCAACACCAAAAAATCTCCATGAATGGTGGGGGCCTTCACTGGGGTCATATAGTCTCCGTATTGAACGGTGAGAATTTCATGGTAACCAGACGGCACAGGCATCATTATATCCTCAAAAGGCATCCACAGCGTGCCATCAAACCAATGTTTGTCTCTCCCATAATGCTTGAGGTCATAATACCATGCATGTGGTGATACGTTAGCATTATCCTCTATCTTGAATTTCCTGAACAAGTCTTCATATTTCTTGTAAACAGCCCCCCTTCCCTGTGTCTTCACTAAATAAGCGCCCCTCAGCGTACGCATCAAAATTTGAGGATGAAAAATGGAGTAGCTACCTCCATAATAGTATTTCAACGGGCGGATGATGCGTTTGGCCTCTACCATCAGGCGGTCGAGGTCATCGGGATTGTCTGGCACAGCATCAAGAGGAAATATGTCGATGAATATACCCTGATGTCGTGTATAGCATATATTATTATGGTCAAGGATGGCCGTTGTCCCATCAACCCTTATCTTCGTCATGCCATTGGCATAATCGTCAGTATAGCCATTTTGTATGAAATAGGGTTTTCCGAACTCCTTGGCCGCTATCTCCTGAAACTTATCGTAGTCGGGCCTCAGCATGGCCATGTCAATGTCGTCATCCCAAGGGATATATCCTTTCTCCCTAATGGCGCCAAGGAGTGTTCCCCCCTCCGCCCACACCCGCAGGCCGTATTTATCGCACACCTCCAACAGTTTCCGGACCAATTGCAGCTGTAAATTCCATACCTTCTTCATATTTTCAGATATGACATAGCCTTTCCGGGTTTCTTTTTGCATGTTCATGACAATAATCTATTTGGATCTGATAATTCTTGAATCACCTCTATAGCTCAAAAGAAGACTTATTAGGATATTTTTCATTGAATGCCTGAAGAAGGGCTGCTTTCACTTCCTCATAGTCCTTGTTCGTACATCGTGGGGTGTCGTTGATGCAAAGTGATTTGACTCGGTCATCCTTCAATGCACGGCAGATATGACGCACATCCTTGCATGTGGTACGGAATTTTCTTGTTCCATCTAATTTTACAGGATGAAAACGGTTGGAAGCGAACTGCCAATACCTAAAAAAGTAAGGGTTGAGTGTGACTTCCTCCCTGAAGCGAGTGCAGCTTTCATTAAGCATACCAGGCTCTTTTTCCCATGCCTCATCCATTACTGACTTAAGGAAAGGCTGCTCGGTATGTTTCCAATTGAACCCCACAAACATCTTCCACTTATTGAGGATGAGGAAAAGGCTTGTAAGCCGGCTCATATTGCCTAAATGTTTCCCCAACCATCTTCTTTTCGACTGCCTCCACACCTCACTTCGGTTAAAATGTCTGTTAAGTACACAGATATCAACAAACATGGAAATTCTGATGAAAAAACGGTCGAGCGGGTTATATATGGTGGTATTGAAAAACGTTTCCGCATTATTGTCGCAAGGCAGTCCATCAACAAAATAATACTCGGGTGTGATGGGATTGTTGATGTAGGAATCGTCATTGAAATAGACAAAATGCTCTGAAAGTTCCTTGATTTTGTTGATATGCAGTTCGATGGTGCAAGAGTTGAACGTAGGTAGGAATTGGGAGGGTATATAATCCTTGTGATTGACGAGAACTAGTTTTGGATGGTCACGTTTGATCCATTTCGGCACAGTGCCGTTGGTAATGAGAAACACACGATTGACCCATGGGGCATTTGTTTCCACAGCACGGAACCAATACTTAAAAAAGCCCCAATCACGGAATCGTGCATCAGATTTATCTCCATGAAGCGATTCCCCTTTGTATTCATTGTATTGTCTTTGCCATTCAGGGTCAGACGAGTCGAGCCATGTGACTACAAAATCGATAGGATGTTTCATCTTATGCTTTTTCGGGATAAAACGGAAGTAGCATTCATTTCACTGCGGCAATTATTCTTTTAGCGGCATTCTTACAAGCCTTGCTAAGAGGTACATACCTGAAAAGACTCCCCAAGGTAGAATAGGATTGTAGTCCAAATAGGTCAACATAATTGTCAAGTGAAGTATCCTTGCCATAGCCTCTACTGTAGAGAGAGTTGATCACGATGGCCACATTCATGCGAACATATTTGGTGATTTCGGGGTACCGTTTGGCCAGCTGCAACTTTAACTGATTGAGCATACAGATGGATCGGATGGCATTATTCCCCATTCTTACTCTTGTCGATGACTGCATGTTCTGCCGATAATAGTAAACCTTTTCATGCATGTGTAACACTTTTGAAACATGCTCCATCACTTGATAGAAAAGATATCCATCTTCGGCTCTAGTGAAATTGTCTACCGTAATGTATTCATATCGCTGCAAGATGCATGTCTTGAAAATCTTACCACACAGATTATGATGATATTCTGAAAGTAGCAGAGATTTATAAACCGCTATCATTCCACTACCATAGTTGAGCAAAGAAGTGCGAATCTCCTCATGACCATCATCGGGATAATAAAGCACCATGTCACCGGAAACCACATCAGCAGAACAGCTAACAACCTTTTGGTAGAGTATCTCCAACGCATTTGGTGGCAAGAAGTCATCACTATCACAAAACATCAGATACTCTCCTTTAGCCACTGAGTAACCCGACTTTCGAGTCTGCATCAAGCCCATGTTCCGCTCATGCCTGACAATATGAAAGCGACTGTCTCCATCAGAATATTTCCTGACTACTTGCATGGAACCGTCGGGCGAACAGTCATCCACAATCACAATTTCGAAATCCTGCAAGGTCTGGGCAAGTATCGACTCTATGCACTGACCGACATATTTCTCTACATTATAAACAGGGATGATAACAGATATTTTAGCTTGCATATCAAACGATAAAAGGAAAACACAATTACATTTTTAACCCGACATGGATGTTCTGTCGTTCACCATGGGGATATTTGATACTTTCCGTGACCTCGATTTTCTCTCTCCATTCCACAACATGCTCACTTTCTCCCTCCCA
>CAMZHP010000013.1 GCA_947306845.1 uncultured Prevotellaceae bacterium | reverse complement strand
GCGTCCCCAACGAGGGTCGCGGCTCATATTGATGGTGGGACACCAGTAGGTGAGCCCTTTGTCGCGTTTGTTGGTATATACACGTGCTTCGTCGGAAGTCGCCGTGGCACAATCATAAATCAAGGGGAGGTCCCATGTTGATGACATGGCTTTTGAGGAAGGGAATGAGGTGGCGGCTCCTGACCTTGCCACTCCATGGAGACCCTCATTCCAGTAGTTGTATCCTTTAAGGCCAAGCCGCGGGATGGACAGTGTCTGATGGCCCACTTGGTTGATTTTCTCATCAAGTGTCATTGATGACACCAACATTTTTGCTCTTTCGTGGAAACTGAGAGAGGTGTCATCCCATGCCTGTTGTCCATAAGAGGGCAACAGTATGACAAATGAGGCCAAAAGTGCAATCGATGTTTTCTTCATGATGTGTGGATAACTGAATCGTGTCACAAAATTATGTGGAAATAGTATTACGAATGAGCAATTATTGCCGTTATTGGGGGATATATCGCCAACGAAGTCCATTTTAATAGCCGATTTTGCCTTGCCACGACAAATACCATGTTTTTGTATCGAGCAAGTTGGCTGTGATGCCAGCAGAAGCCTGCATTCCGCCTCTGCTTATAACCCGTTGGGCAAGATAGGAAGGGTCGCCACGACGCAAAGCTATACGCATGAGGTCATAGAAACGCTGTCCTTCAAAGGCAAGTTCGAGAGCCTCTTCATCGGCAATCATATCTTCAACGGTAGTCATTTGCTCTTCTATCGTTCCTGTCGGCATGGTATAGTATTCGTTGTACTCGGTGAATCCCGATCCCCGTGAGTGTACTCCGATGGTTGTATATTGCGAAGGGCTCTCTGTGCGTAGCACGTAATCAACATTGGGGAAGTCGAATTGAGCCAGCCATGTGCTGTCGGAGGGATACTCATGCTGCAGTGATGCAATGACGTTGTTGTTGACACCTGTCGCAAGAATGTGGTATGCAAACTTGGGGAGTCCGGCGCGGTTGACGGCCTCAGCCAGGTGCAGATATACCATGGCACGGCGCCAGATATGGACATTGGTAGTGGCATATTTGTAAAACTGCTGGCTCACCGGCCGACCTGTTGTAGTTGTCATGATACCGCCATAATTGTAGTTGTATGTTGTCCATGAAGATGCCAGACGAAGGTCACCAGTACGATAGTCGGTAAGATTGGAGGGCGCATAGCCCACGTCGCCGGTAGAGGTATAGTTGCAGTATGTCTGAGCGGCCGACAGGTTGATAATAGCCTGTGAGGGTGTGAGGGCATAAAAGCCGTCATTGAGTGAAGTGGTGTTGAATAGGCTGGAAAGTGAACTGTAGTTCGATGAAGAAGGAATAGAATCGCCAGGTGTCATGGTTACCAATTCGCCTTCTTGACTATAGTTCTCATCAGAAAACATATAGGTCGTCCATATATTGTTGTAGCGTTCATATTTTCCGTCGTCACGTGTCCATTCGTTGCGGTAGGTTCCCAAAGGCCATGCGGTATGGGTGCCGTTGCGCGACGAGATATATCTGTAGTAGCAGAGCGCTGCTTCACGGTAGTTGCCAAGCCACAGATTCATCTCTCCAAGCAATATATTGATGGGGAAATAGGTGACACGCGAATCAACTGACCCGATATTGCCATATCCAGGAAGAGGTGTGGTGGTATATGGGGCAAGGTCTTGGATAAAATATTCGCAAATTTGGCGCAGGTCGTATTTCGGATATGCTTGTTCGTCCACTTCCATATCGAGGATAGGCTCTGTGATAAACGGCACTTTCCCATAGATAAGGGCGAGTTGGAAATAGGTCCATGCACGATAACCCTTCACGGCAGCATATTCTTTCAGGAAGATGCGCTCGTTGCGGTTGTTCTTTAACGTAGTGTCGGCATATGCCAGAAAGTAGTTACAGTTGTTGATCACTGCATAATAATCGCGTGGGTTGTTGTATCGGTTGTCGTCACCGATGTTGAAATTGGCAAGGTCGCGCAGGTCGCTGTTAGCATAGTTGTTCACTGTCACAAGGTCGCCGCGCACTTCCCCAAGAAGGATGGTGCGGTCGGCAAGTGCTTGCATCTTGTTTTGTATACCTATCACCGAGTAAATGGTGTCGGTTGGAGCATTCAAGTGGGGCGTGTCGGAGTACATCACAAGATCGGATTCCTTATCAAGCATGTCACCGCAAGAAGTGAACAGACCAGAAGCAATGAGTGCAAAGGCTGCACAAGCAATATATTGTATTCTTTTCATTGTCTCTATTTTTTCAATGACCATAAAATGCAGTTTAGAGATTGATTTTGATGCCACCGACGAAGGAGCGGCTTGAGGGGAGAAGGCCAATATCGATGCCTTGGCCGATGCTGTTAGATGTGATTGCCGTCTCAGGATCACCGCCTAAATATTTGGTAAAGGTATAAATATTGTTGGCTTGGAGCCAGAACTCCATTCCTTGTAAGAAAGCCCACTTGAGCGGCAGTTGATAGCTCAACGTCACACTCTTCAATTTCAAATAGGAGCCATCTTCAATCCATCGATCGCTGAAACGACTGTTGCCCATCGGGTCCTGGAAGGCTATCCGTGGTATGTCTGTCTGATGTCCTTCGCCATGCCAACGTCTTGTAACAGCCAGGGTTTGGTTCATGAAACGCTGGCCCCCTTCCAATTGGGATCGTTGGTAATTATAAACGTCATTGCCAACGGAATAGTTGAGGTTGATATCCAGCCGGAGACGTTTAAATACCAGGGTACTGAAGATATTGCCGTAGAAGTCAGGGTTGGGATCTCCTATGACAGTCCTGTCCGCCTCATCTATTCGCCCGTTGTTGTCCATATCTTCAAAGTGTATATCACCTGCGCTGAAGTATTGGCGATTGATACCATTCTCAGCCATCTGGTAAAGTTGCGCTGATGATGCTTCCTCGCTCGTTGCAAATACACCTATCGTGCGATAGCCATAGAAGACGTTGGCACTGTGACCAATTTGTGACCGAATGGTAGCATTGTATAGATTGGTATCGATATGTTGACTGCTACCCGGAAGACTGGTGATTTCATTTTTGTAATGGCCGACGCTCCCCCCCAATTCCCATTGCCAGTTGCGTGTAACAAGAATGCGACCAGTGAGACTGAGGTCAAACCCTTTGTTGGTCATCGATCCTCCATTCTTCCAGTTGTTCTCCAGGCCGGTGAGGTAGCTCAGTTGTTGTAAGGTGAGCAGATTGTCTGTCTTAGAACTAAAAACACCTATGTGCAAGTTGAGCCTGTTGTCGAGGAAATTGCCTTCCAAAGAGGCACTGAGCCGACGTGTAGTTTCCCACTGGAGACGTGAGTTGCCAATGTTTTCAAAGGTAAGTCCAAGGATTTTTTCCAAATATTTGTGCGACCCGAAATAACTTCGCACGGCCAGCGTCGTAATGTCGTCGTTGCCAGTCATGTCGATGCCTGCTGATAACCGTAGGTAGTTGATGCCACGCTTGTCAGCAAGCCATGGTTCAGAGGTAAGCACCCATCCCACCTGCACGCCAGGGAAAATTCCCCAACGTGCGTCAAACAACTTTGTTCCGCTTTTTGCATCTTTTCCGAAGCGTGAAGAAGTCTCTGCCGTCAAGTTGAGTTGCAAATAATACCGCTGCAAAAAGTCGTACTGGGCTTGGGCATACCAAGCAATGCTTGTCCAACTGTCACTTCCTCCATCTGAGTGTGCGTTGGCCAGCTCACTTTTAATAAATGGGGTTTTGTCGTTGCCTGTATTATAACCAAGTTGTGTGTCAAGATGGTAAGTTTCCCAATTGATGCGGGCACCTCCAAAGATGTTGAGGTGGTGGGCTTGGAAGCGTTGTTTCCATTGCAACCGAGTATCGCTCATCAGAGAGTTTTGTTTGGAGAACAGAGACCTTACCTCATTTTCACGAGTAGACGCCACACTTTCCACATAATAGTCTGGCATGCCATATATGGGTATGTAATATTTCTCATTGGTGCTGACAAGGTTGTAGCTGAAATGTTCACTGATGGTCATCGATGGCAAAATGTCATATCTCGGCGTGACTGATATGTTGAGCATTGAGTTCTCGAAACGGTTTTTGTTTTCAGCATCTCCATACTTATTGAGCGCATAGGGGTTGCCCAATTTATAATTATAGTTGCTGTAATTATGAAGAGCTTCGTCAAGATAGGTCTCATCGTTTACATCGAGATGGTTTGGAGAAATAGATCCGTTGACATATGCAAACGGGCTGAGAAACGGACTCTTTGCATAAGCAAGGAATGAAGGTGATGAGGGTGAACCTTCATCATAACCAGAAGGAGTTCCATCATCTCTCAAATTGCGGTTCTGATTGACAAATGAGGCATCAAAACGGGTTTTGAACTTTCTTGAGAAAGCAATATCTGTATTGAAACGAATATTCAGACGATTCATGTTGTTGTAGTCGAGTGTGCTTTGGGCATTGGTATATCCTAATGAGAGATTGTAACTTGCTACTTGGTCGCCGCCTTCGACATTGATACTGTAGTTCTGTGTGATAGCCGTTCGATAGGTTTGTTCTTTCCAGTCGGTGTTGTTATGATATTGTCCATAGTAATAATAATTGGGATCCTCATTGAGGAACTTGAACTCTTGCACCGTCGTGTTGGTTGTCTTCAGCAACTCAGATACATAACTCCGGTATTGCTCTGCTCCCATCATGTCGATGTACCGTGGTTCCAATGTTACTCCCCCCGACAGACTTGCAGTGATGCGGGTGGCCATCGATTTGTTTCGGCGAGTGTCGATAAGGATTACTCCATTAGACCCTTTTGCACCATAGAGTGCCGTGCCGTTGCGCATAACAGTGACTCTCTCTATATCAGAGGGGCTGATATTGGCCAGGATGTCGTTGTAGAAGCCGCCGTGCAGCAATTGACGGCTGTATTGCTGGTCGAAGATAACGCCATCAATGATGATGAGTGGTTGGGTGTTTCCATACAATGAGTTGATGCCGCCGATGTTGATCACACTGCCTATTCCTGGTGTGCCGCTACGGCCGATGGTGTGTGCGTATGCACCCAGTCTCTTCTGTATCTCTTCCTCGATGGTGATAGCTGGACTGTATTCAAAGTGCTCTGCCTTCATATCTGAAGTGATGTTGGTCGACGTCGTGTAATTGGCAGACAGCGTAGAGGGATACAAGTGTGTCTCACCTTGGTGGCTTGCACTACCGATACCACGGCGAATGAGCTGATAGTCAGGTGCACTGATGAGCAGCGACGTGGCGAAAGTAGGCACCTTTAGCTCATAGGAGCCATCTTCCTTGGTGAGCGTGCTGTAGCCTTCCACCTCAGCCGTGCTTACCATTGCGCCTGCCAAAGGCAGACCAGATTCCGCGCTTGTCACAAGTCCTGTGATAGTCTTGGTAGGTATTTGTGGCATCTGACGTGCTGATACATTCTTTTGTAGTGCAGTGTCGGCAGCCATGACATTTTGTGTCTGCCCATGGACGCAAAGCGGCGATGAGAAGAAAAACAATGCTGAGAGAAAATATAATTGATATCTTTCCATAATTACACACAGAATAGTAAATTGGGATATATGGTTGTCGGTTTATTCCTTATGTGGTCGTAAGATGATACAGTCGAGACGCAGTGTGCGGGTATATTGTGATGACATGCTACTGGTGATGTTGCTCGCAATGCGCAGGGTCGTCTGAGGATCGTCGATATCGAGGGCACATGTCGGGAAATGGAAATCGCTCGCCACTAATAGAGAATCTATCACATCGGCCTTCGTCGTGAAGTTGACGGCATTGTCGGCAGGATTGCGGAGACTGACACTTGTCACGGTGCCGTCTTGTTCCTGATAGGTGAGTGTGAATCGTACTCTGCATGGAAGCCGTTCCTCTGCCGATGCGTTCTCATTGTATGCGATGGCGGGAACGAACACCGCATAGATGTCATAACCTATGGCCGACAATTGGTCAGGTATCTTGTAGCGCACGCTGGTAGACGATGCCGTGCTCAGAGGCAGAGCCTCTACGAAGTTGTTGCCTGAAACTTTTCCATAGAAAGGATTGGTTGTCGGTATTGTTCGAATACTTAATGGTTCACGTGCCTGGATGATGGTGTCGACATAATGGCTACGTTCGGCCTCCACCTTGATTTCCTGGTAGAAGGTTTCAGTCTTGTTGATGTTCCATTGCTTCTGCTTAAGGACTATTCCATTGCTACATCTAATTTCTTCGGCACCATCAAATGCTCCGCCATTGTCATATGGTCTACGATATACATAATATCGTTGGTCGGGATAGTTGGGCTGGTTGCGGTATAGGTTTTGATAAGAAGTCGAAATGGCAGAGTCTTGGAGTGATTTTTGCTCGTTGATGTTGAAGATGATTCCATCGGCAATGGCACGATGAATATGAGTGTTCACCATAGAATCGCGTTTGGATGTCAGGTCGTTGTAATTGAAATAACCTTTATATTCATCGTAGAGTTGTTTCCAAGTCTCATCGGCTGGCACAACTGCCAGATAGCTAGAGTCTTCGCGGTTGATGTGCCCATATTGACGCAGCAGGCTGTTGGTCAGATGGAATACGGAGTCAAGATACACGGTCTTTCCGTTAACAATGTCACCGGCTACGCTCTCTTCGGCGTCGAATTCATAGACATTGTAACTGCTTAGAAACTGGTATAGACTGTCTGTCTGTCCGTCTTGGCTCAGATATTCATAGACGTTAGGGAAATAGGGTTCGGGAGTTTTCACCGTATAAAGCACACCATTGGTGAGATACTTATTGCTCGTAAGTATTTCACTTTGTCCGAAACGGGTACTGGTCAGTACCTCATATTTCCCATTCATCATCGTGATGGAGTCGTTGGTCATTCCCGATACGCTACGGTTGAAGAGCGCGATGTGGTTTTGCACAAACTGTCGTATCACCTGATTGTCAGCATCCCGGGTACCACGAGCTTTTTCTTCTTGGAAACGGCTGATGAGTTTGTCAGCTTCGGCGCTGGAAAAATGTGCATTGGTGGGAGCAAAGACGGTGAACATCTGACTGCCCTCCAAACGGTTGTTGTAGCCAGTTGAGGAAATGACACGGGCAAAGTTGGACAGTTCTCCGTCCTGACTTATCGCATCCCACAGGGTTCCTTGGAGTGTCGTGTCTTCTGTGTAATGGTCTTGCCAGTTGTCTGCACAGCCTGTGAGCAGGCAGAGGCCGCAGACGATGAAAATGATGTTGCTTTTGGTTTTCATCTTATTCTTGGTCTTTATGCGTTTTCCTGTAGTTTAAAGGTCATCTTCTGGTTCGCCCTCATCGGTGACTCCATAGACACTGCGAGGGACAATTTCTATGAAGTCAAGCATAAGTTCAGATGAACCGTTGTTGGATACATTGCGGAATCGCAGGTAGTGGTCTTCATCAGGTTTGATATGAACGGTACAGATAATACGGCGCACACTACTGGTATGGAGCCCCAGATAATAGTGGGCACCACTTTGCAACATATAAGCCCCCATCGGACCACGGTAGTAGTTGAGGTTCTTAAGCATCTTGCGCTCGGCTGCTTTCTCTTCTTTCGACAGCAGACTATAATTGTTGGCCAAAGGGACACCCAGGTCGTTGAGCGTCTTGGTCATGTCGATAGGGATGCCTTGAGGCATGTCGTCAAAATACACCTGGCCGATTCCACGGGTGTCGCTGGGTGCATAACCAAGCCGGATTTGATATTCACCCTCACTGGGCACAGGAGGAAGTCTGAACGACACATCATAGTCGCCTTGAAGGTTGAACTCATCGCCCTCAAAACAGCGGTAGTGATTGTGCGGTCGTCGATAAAGCAAGTATCCATTCACCTTGACACCCTTTAAATAACCTTGCGGGAAATAGTAATTCTTTCCATAACGCTCAGCCTCGTCGTATCCCTTGGTGGGATCTCCGTTGAGACGGATACCATTGGTAATGATTTCTGGGAAAAGGGTGGAGAAATCCATACGGATACGCTTGTTTTGCACCTCGCTTTGTGTCTTCTGGTCGAAAGCCACCAGGTCGTCCACATAGAAGTAGATGCCATTCATCGCCGCACTCTTGTATTCCGCCACTTTGTCGACTCTTGCTCCTTCGTGGGTGAATTCGGCATCCACACGGCGGTTGACATAGTGCGCGTTGCGTATCCCCTTTCCGAGATACTTGCCCACGGTGAGTTTCTGCACGTTGAGCATGGTGTGGCTCAATAGTGTCTCATACCAGTCCTCTGGGTTGTTTTGTGTGGTTTCGATACCAATATCCACCAGACCGTTGGAGTTGAGCACATTATAAGGAGTTAGTTTTTCTTTGCTGATGACGTTACATCCCAATATATGATAGGATACATAGCGGTTGAGTGGATTTCTTCGGTCTGTCAACTGTTCGAAACCGTGGTAAGGCTGAGCGACATCCTCGGGGTACACCACATCGTATATCTCACATGCCTTTTGATATAGTTGTTCAAGTGTGGTGATGCCATATTTCTCACGATAGATAGAATCGGGTTCCACAAACAGAGTAAAGCCATAGAGCATTTCCTCGGGCACAGTGGCCGACTCAGAATTGATATCCGAAGAATAGTACCAACGTGGATAGGGGGAAGGATCCCAAGATGCATCTTTGTAGATGTATAGCGAGTCGGACAATCCTGTCTCCTGCAGCGCCTCCATAAAGAGCCCTATGCGAGGGTTGAGTTTCATCAGGTCGACAATCATTCGGTTGGAACTTTCGAGAACCCTATCAATGGGTTGCATGATACCGTTATCTACCGAGTCGTCTTGCAGGCTGTAGATAATGTGGGCATCATCGTTGAGATAGACTACGGCGTTTTTGTCTTCATCAAGTCCATGACTGATTTCAAGATAGCGTCGGTTCATGTTGGCTGTGGCAAGAACGCCATCACCCATCTCTGCTGTAGAGAAGACATTGTTCACCAAATGGGTTCGGGCTATTGTATCGCAATCGGCATCGGTGAGTTGGCTGATATCCGTCAGACCTCGCCCTTGAAGATAGAGGTTGATGGCATTGTTGGTGGGTGCGAAACAGGTATATGTTCCATAAGCGGATAGTAGTTTCATCAATCCTGCACGTTCTACAATAGCGGCATACTGGCTGAATTGAGAATTAGTATGTAGGTATTCGCTCATCATCTGCCCTTTGTAAGTGTAGAAATTCTCTTCATCGGGCTCGTCGCTGCATGAAGTAATCGCACAGCAGATGACAAATATCCAGAATATGTGGGCGTATTTCATTTTCATATCGTATGTTTTATAACAATTACATTGGATGATTCACGCTATTGAGTAATGTCGAAAAGAGAGTGATCGTCGGAACCATACGCAGGATTCTGAGTCAGGTTCTTGTTTACCTTCAGTTCATCTTCGTAATAAGGCCAGAAGATGGCGTCAAGTTTACTGAGTTTGCTCTCGGCCGCCGTTTTGTTGTTGGTGTACTTACGCCCGGCTTGGCTGATGAGGTAGTTGGTGTTGCCCTCTCGCATTGATCTGCGCACGAGGTCAAACCAACGTTTCCCCTCAAACATCAATTCGCGGTTGCGTTCATCATAGACGAGATTGAGCATGGCTGACTTGGAACTGTACTTTGAATAGGTGAGTGCTGAGGCGGTCTGAGAGTAACCATATGAACGGCGGTTGACTGCATCAACGAGTGTGAAAGCCGTACGTAGTCGCAGGTTGTCTTCATCACTCAGGTTGCCATTCCCTTCTGTGTTGATTTGCAGAATCAAGGCCTCGGCTTTCATCAGCATTACGTCGGTCAGACGGTAGATCACCCAGTTGGCATGACAGCGGTCTTGTGTCCATCGATTGTTTTGTCCAGAGACTGTGTAAGGATTGGAGGTAATGTTGACACTGGCATCCTGACTGGCATATTTTGCAACTACAAACTGTGTGGCACTCCGTCTGAAAATGTTCTCATATGAACGCGTGTCGTATCTGTTGGCGAAAACCGCAAACTGTCCGTCGCTGATATCATTGGTTACAAAGTCGGACGGGCAGAACAATCCGTTGCCTTTGTCACTACTACCATACAAAACACTTACTCCATTGTTCGACCGTCGGGTGTCATCGTTGGTGAAGTACAACTCGAAAATGCTTTCTGATGAATTGCCATAGCTGAAGATACTGGTGAATGCACGGCCAAAGGAATTGCCAGAGACGTAGGCATCAGAGATGAGCGGATAGCCGTTGATAAGCTTGTCTATCAGTCCGGAAGTTACCCCCCCTACCCTATCAGACTCCTCTTGATAGGTGCGCTGCTTTGACTGGATAACCCGGTCGGCATGTCTGACCGCCTGAGGATAGTCTTGTTTCCAAAGATACATGTCGCACAACAAAGCATGGATGGCATCTTGTGTGATACGGCTAGTTTGATACACTGGTTTGGTTTCCGGATAGTACATCACAGCGTCATCTACCACAGATTCGAGGTCGTTGGTCAGCGAATCGAGCACATCGGCAAATGGAGTTGCGGGCAAGTCCATAGTCTGGGTATCGTCTATGAAGGGCTGTGTCGTATAAGGAACGTTTCGAAATGTGCGTACGAGGTAGAAATAGCAGAGGTCACGTATGGCCGAGGCTTCGGCTATCGTGGCACGCAGTTCACTTTGGGTGTAGTTTGGGTCTTTTTGAGCCACTTCTGGTGCATAAACGATGATGGTGTTGCATCGGTTGATGACATCGTAGAAATCCACCCATTTGCAATAACTGTTGTTGGGGTTAAGGTTCTCTTTGGCGATATTGGCGATATTGGCCGATTCACCAGCCCTTTCACCACCGACGAGATTTTCGCTGCGAGCCTCTCCCCAAATGATGGCCCGCTCCATCCACTCCTGTTTCTGCATGGCAGAGTAGCATCCTGCGATGACGTTCACCACATCGCCTTCTTCGTTCCAAAAGTTGCCCAAAACAATCTGCTCTTGTGGCTCTACCTCCAGGAAGTCCGAGCAAGAAGCGATGATGCTGGCAAAGCAAACTGTGGAAAAGAAATATATAAACTGTTTCATAGTCTTCTCTTTTCTTTTTTTTTTTAGAAATCGACAGTGATGCCTAAAGTGAAAGATTTGGCTCTCGGTGTTTGAGATTGGTCGAGAGCAGCACCATAACTGCTGTAACTGATCTCAGGGTCCACACCTGTATACTCGGTCAGACAGAACAAATTATTCGCACTCAAGTAGAAACGCATTCCATGAAGCCCGATGGGCTTAAGCGCTTTCTCTGGGACAGAATAGCTAAGTTGCATGTAGTTCATTCGAAGGTAGGATCCATTCTCCACAAATCGGTCGCTGATGAGTGTATTGTAATTGGACGAAGTTCCATACATGGCACGAGGGATGGTTGTCACATCACCTTCCTTTCTCCAACGGAAGTTGACAGCTTGGCTTTGGTTATTGTTGGATACCATCGACTGGGCGTCGAGACGTGCCAGATTGAGTATCTTGTTGCCTACACGGTAGTTGAACTGCGTGTTGAGACGCCATCTTCCATAATTGAAGGTAAGACCGAAACCACCTGTCAGCTTAGGAAGTGACGAACCCAAGTAAACGATGTCAAGTTCATTGATGTTGCCGTCGTTGTTGATATCCTCATAAATGGCGTCGCCGCCCTTGAAATGATAGTTTTTTCCTGGGATATCATCGCTGGTGGTAAAGGTGTACATCATCCGCAGCGGTGCGCCCTTGTCATCGTAAATGACCGTCCCATCTGCAGCAATGGCCACCGGTGCCGTCTTTCCTTCAGCAAGAAATTGTTCTTGCTCGGCTCTTGACATCTCGGCAAAAGTAGCATAATTGTATTGATAGACACCCTTGTAGCGAAATCCATAGATGGCACCAAAAGGATTGTTCAGTTGCACGCGTTGCAGGATGCCACGATTCTCCTGGTTGAATTTGATGTTCATCGTTTCAAGTGTAGTGGGATCCATCTCAAGTATCTCATTGCTGTTGTTTCCAAAAGTGGCATTGAAGTCGGCTGTGAATTTACCCGCTTTGATGATTCGGTTGGTCGAGATGTTGAACTCCCATCCAGTGTTGCGCATGGAGCCTACATTTTTATATGCCAGATTGGTGAATCCTGTGTTAGTGGGTATGCTTACAGGCATAAGCATGTTGCGCCGTGTTGACGAATACCATTCCATGGCGATATTGAGTCGGTCGTCGAGGAAGTGTATGTCGGTACCAATATTAAATTGGTCGTTAGTTTCCCACTGAAGCCCACTCAAGCGGATGTTATTGGGATACATGGCAGTCAAGTCAACATACCCCTCGGTTGAGGAATATTTGCTCTCATACAAGTAGTCGGCTGAAGGTTGGTTGCCCACTCGTCCCCAACTGGGGCGGATAGAGAGCATCGACAGCCAACTGACCGTTTTCTTCATAAAAGGTTCATCTGAGACATTCCATCGAAGTGAAACGGCAGGAAAATATCCCCAACGTCGCTCGGGACCGAATTTAGTGGTTCCGTCGGCTCGGATTGAGAAATCGGCCATATATTTGCCTTTGTATGCATAGTGTGCGGAGAAAGTGTAGTACATGGAACGCCACTCTCCGAAATTGCTTGACATTTTCTCCATCATGCCGTCGGCTCCTGGGCTGGTAATGTTGCCTGAAGGCAGACCCGAATTCTCTGTCACTTGTGCATTCGACTTGCCGCTCACCAGTTCAAAACGACCCATCATCATCAGAGAGTGGTCTTCATTGTTGAAGTGGGGAATCAACGTCAGGGTTTGTTTGGTGTTGAAAGCCACACTTTTCGACGAACCAGTATAGGTCTTGTTTACGCCTGATGTCCATGACGTGGTTACAAGTTCTGAGGGATAATAGCGGTCGGTAAAGTTGTTGAATACGTTGATGTTGGCGCGAGATTCCCAGTTAAGTTGCCATTTTGTTTCATCCAACCCCAGCAAACTATATTTGAGAATAAACTCAGGCGTGATGTCGTAAGTTCGTTCTTCGTTTTTGGCCAGATGGGCAGAAGCTACAGGGTTGACTAATGATTTTTGGTTACCATTGAAAGCTGATGAGGCAGTCTGCAGCATCTCATAGTATCTGCTTGTGGGCTGCCCTGTGATGGGGTCCTCCTCGTAAATAGCCATATTGGGCATCTTCTTGTATGCGATGGCAAGCAGTTGATCATAATTCTTTCGGTTTTTGGTATATGTCATTGAGAAGTTGGAGGAGATGGTGATGCGATCTGACACAAAATAGTCAAGGGCCACACGTGTTGACAGACGTTGGAGATGCTGTTTGATCACCGAACCTGTTTCGTTGTCAAATCCGCCCGAAATGCGGAAAGTAGCTTTCTCTCCTCCACCGCTTACTACCAGATAGTGGTTTTGTCTTAGCCCCCATTGTGTCACAGCATCCACCCAGTCGGTGTTGTTGTTGTATTGCTCATACTCTGAGAAGGTGGGGTCGTAGTTGAGTTCTGGTATATTGGATGCCACATCACTCTGGCGGGGATTGAAATAGCTTTCTTTCAAAAGCATGGTGTAATCATCGCCACTGAGCATCTTGTAGCCTTGTGGTTGGTATGTACCAGTCAATCTTAGTGAATAACTTAATCTCGGTGCACCACGGACACCACGTTTGGTGCGTATAACTATTACACCATTGGCCCCACGAGAGCCATAGATGGCGGTGGCGGCAGCATCCTTGAGTACTGAGATGTCCTCGATATCCTCCGGGTTGACGTTGAGCAACTGGGCAAATTTCTCATCATTGGCGTTGCCGAGGTCAAAATCGCTCATATCAACATTCCATTCGTTGCCGTTGACAACAATCAGAGGGTTGGCGTCGACGGCACTGGAAATGGATGCCGAACCACGAAGACGCATGGTAGAACCAGAACCGAGATTGCCAGAGTTGGAGATGATGTCAAGTCCTGAGATGCGTCCTTGCAATGCCTCATCAACAGTGGTGACCGACAGTCCCTCAAACTCTTTCATGGAGATGCTTTGCGAGGCGTATGAGACTTCTCGCTCTGGTATAGCAAGTCCCCCACCCTGGGCTCTTCTTTTGGATTTTATCACCACTTCATCGATCATCGTGGCCGACTTTAGCACCACTTCATATACAGAGCGGTCGAGTGAGAGTGTCAATGTGTTGCATCCCACATAGCTAAAACGAATTTTGTTTTTTGTGTCTTTCACCTTCATGGTGAAATGACCATTGATATCTGTGACGGTAGCATTGATGATACGCCCTGTGGCATCTACCTCACATACAGAGGCTCCTATCAAAGGCTCCATCTCGTCGGAGACCGTGCCGCTGATAGCGTTACCGCCTTGCGCCATGCTCACCAAGAAGCTAAACAACAGGATAACAAAACAGCAGAGCCTGTTAAGTGATTGATTCATATTGTCTTTCATTCAGATTCAAAATAATGTGTTCCTGTTAATTCCTTCTTCCGGGTGTCCAATCCATCGGAGTTAGTTGACTCGTGCTGTAAAACAACGGACCATCTATCTGATGTACCACCGCATAGGATGAACTGTAGAGGTTACCATTGGAGGCTTGCTCTGCGTCTTTGTTAGTGTAGAGATATTCACGGCACATATTGTTGTAAAGGCCGCTCTTGGTCACGACTCTCCGGCAATTGCCCAAGGCATCTGTCACATTGATGTGTGTATTGTCGGCATCGATGTTGAGAGAGACAAATTTACGATTTTCAGGATTCAGTTTCGATGTCTCATAACGTCCGTTCACCGTGCCTTGTCCCATAAATACAGAGAAGTCTTGAATGTGATAGCGCAGAAAATCGAGAATGCGCTGACGGATGCGGTATCTCATCAGTTTGGCAGCATCGCGATCACCGCCCCACGCTTCATCGGTTTGTGCCTCCAGGTCTGACCAATAAGGCAACTGACCTGCCGCATGCAGGGCATCAAGGCTCTCATTGGTTGGCACCCATATGGTGTAGTGGTAGTTGTCGAAAAGACGTATATTGTAGTCTACACATGAGTATTTGTCGTCAATGATGGTGGTCATCAGGTTGTACTGGGCCGAATCGGGATCGCCACCGCGTATCAGGTCAAAGAACCGCGAGAATTCAGGTTTTTCGCTGAGCGTTTTATAGACAGACTTGCTTCCAGAAGAAGGCACTTCGCTCTCTATGACATACACTTTGCCATTGCCTGTCTTGGTCTGATCAAAGATCTGAGTGACGGTTGCAGGCCGGTCTTGTTCTACTTGCAGGCTGTTTGCCACAGTCATTTGTCCGGCTTGTCCGGCATTCTCTACGCGGATAGTAGCACCTCCCTTGGTGCGATAGTAAGTGTTGCCGTCCTCTACGTTGCCCACCACTATCAGGTTGTCCAGGATGTCTGTCAGTCGGTTCTCTACTTGAGAAGAGGTGGCGTCGCTCAGTTTTTCACCCACAGTGTTGTTTGTGAGATCATAACGATAGCGGTGGGCTCCTACTGTTTTTCGGTCGCTGTTGTAATAGAACTCATATAAGACAGTCTGTGTCGACCCCAATGAGCATGGGTCGATGTAGTGCATCATGCCTTGGTTGGTTAGCACGAAGAAACTGTAGTAAGAGTCCATGGAATTGAGATATGGCTTGAACCCCAATTTGTCGATGCCCCAATATATGATGTTCATTGTCTCAGTGTGAACAAGAGCGGGGAAAGCTACAGAGGAATAGGTGGCCGGAGCAAAGACCTTGTTGGTGAGATAAACCACTCCGTTGCATCCCATAAAGCAAGAGTCGATGTCAGAGATTTTTACACCCATTTCCACCTTGGCATCATTGACTATATTATTGAATTTGGAAGGTACAGTGTTTGTGAACTCTGGTATCATGTTGACATTGAGTAATTCAACGAGCACCTTGTCTGGTACTTGTTCCCATGTCTTGTATTGGTCTTGCAAGGCCAGTCCGTCGTGGTTCCACCATTCATCAAGTGCCTGATTGGTAGGTACAAGCAATGCACCACAGTCATAATGCAGATCCTTGCCAGAAGTGTTGGTGTACATATATTGGTTCCATCCAGGATCAAAGGAAAGCATGGCTTCAACGGCGTTCTTGTCTGGAGTCACATCCAACTCCTGCTTATTTTGTGAACTGAAGTAACGCAAAACGAAAACGGAGTCTTGATTGGTATAGAGCCTGTTGTATTGCTGGGTGGCCTGCTCATTATAGTAGGGTGCGCAAAACCGATCCATCAGGGTGCTCCACTGGCTCATCTGAGGGTGAGTGCGGAGTATCTGAGCCATGTTGTCGCTAGAAGTCATCACACCCCCCATACGCTGGATGTAGCCATTTTTGCAGGTGATATCGCGCTCCACGATCTTTTGTCCGTTGACCCAGGCGTCTTTGATAGAATTACTGGCACCATTGGTCAGAATACGAAGGTCGTCATCGGTAATGTGGTTAAGCGTCATAAACCGGGGCAGGAAATGGATCATGGGCTGAGTGGTGTTGTCTTTCAGCAATACGATTCCTTGAGGTTTGCCTCTGTGAATATCCCAATATCTCGTCTTGGGCATTTGTGACGGGAACCAGCGGGCAACAGAATCGTAGGGTGAGACGGCCGACTCACGTCGCATACACTTACCATCCAAAGGGTCAGGTTCTGCTTCCACATTTGAGAGCAGCTCCACCAAATAAGCATTGTTGATCATAGCCGAATTGAGAAGCAGTTTTTTCTGTGATGTGGAGAGTTGGCTGTAGTTGCGCACACCCCAATTGTTGGTTTGAAACCATTGGTTGAATGCCTCGTCATCGGCTGCGAAAAGTGTTTTTGAACCAGTCTGACTCATCACCGATGCATAATTGAGATCATCGATTAGATGGAGAATGGTTTGGTAGTTGCCTTCTTCATGCAGACGTTCATAGATAGAGTTGCCAAGCCAGGTGGGTTGCCCCTCGAGGTCGCTGTTGTCGCATGAGGCAATCATACATCCTACGGCCAGAAATATCAGCAACAGGACTTTTTCTCTCAAATGACATAGGTTAGTAATCTTCATAAACATTTTCATGCTTGTTTCAGTTTTTAGGCGATTAGCTATGCAAATTTAGTGACTGACACATGTTTTATGCGTGTAAAAATTGCCATCAAATGTTCATTTGCTGCAGTGGCGGCATATTTTATACTATTTGCGGCAATTATTCCACATCCAAGGTCGGATGCTCTCATGGAGCCAAAGTGACATTTATCGACTGCAATGTCGATTCATCGCTTGACGGACCGACCTTGATCTCATAGCTGTCGGGTATAATTCTCATCGTGTTGGTCTGTTCATCCCATGTCTCGAATCGTTCACGAGGAAAACCGATTTCCACCTCACGCGTTTCTCCTGCTTTTAGGCTGACTCTGGCATAGCCTCGAAGACTTTTTTTCGGACCTAATACATCTGAGGGACGGCGCAGATATACTTGCACTATTTCTGTTCCATCCATTTCACCTTTGTTGGTGATAGAGACATACACTTTCCCGTCATGGTATGAGGGTTTCCCGTATTGGTAAGTAGTATAACTCATCCCATAGCCAAATGGATAGAGTGGCTCACCTTGGAAGTAGCGGTAGGTACGGTTGGCCATGCGGTAGTCGTCAAAAGGAGGAAGTTGCGAGTCGTCCTTATAGAATGTGACAGTCAGTTTGCCCGATGGATTGTAGTCTCCGAAAAGCACGTCAGCCAATGCATTGCCCCCTTGCTCGCCGGCATACCATGCCTGCACGATAGCATCACATGTCTCCTGAGCTTCAGCCACAAGCCCCACGGCACTTCCTGAGCAATTGACAAAGACGATACGTTTGCCGTCTTCATGCAGTGCCTTGAGGATGTCACGCTGCACCTGAGGCAGTTCAATACTTGTGCGGTCGCCGTTGTCAAATCCGGGTTCTTTTACCCTGGCTTGCTCCTTTTCCAGGTTAGGAGAGATGCCGCCTACGAAAATGATGGTCTTGGCATCTGCGGCCATCTTTCGTATCTCGTCTATTGTATAGGTTCGTTCTTGACCAGATTCCATTTGCAGAGTGGTGCTGCCGTCGGCGGCCTCTTTGCTTTTGCCGATCACTTTGCTGCTGACAGTGAGGCTTGTGATATCGCATGTCTTCTCATATCTCACTGTGCCAATCTTTGATGTGATGCCCTCAAGAGGTGTCACAGTGTGTGAGGGTTTACCGAAATAGATACCCCATAGCATGGTGGAATCGGCAGCATTGGGACCCATCACCATGAGGCCTTCAGATGTCTTGGGAAGTGGCAAGACACCATTGTTTTTCAATAGCACCATCTGCTCGCGTGCCATTTCAAGTGCCAATTGTTTGTGTTGGTCTGAAGCTACAACACTTATAGGGATTTTTGTCCATTCCACCAACGAGTCGGGGTCGAAGTCGCCCAATTCGAAACGACCTTTCAAAATACGCTTCACGCAGATATCTACGTCATGCTCGCTGAGATCTCCACGCCTTACTGCCTCAGGCAGGCTTCTATAGATGCTCCCACATTCCACATCTGTGCCGCTCATGACGGCTTTTGCCGTGGCCGATGCCGAGTCGGCCGACACACCATGCCGGTTGGGTTGCCAAAAGTCATTGATGGCTCCACAGTCACTAACCACGAGCCCCTTGAACTTCCATTCATCGCGCAGAATGTGTTGAAGCAAGCGCGTTGAGCCACAGCAGGGGTCGCCCTCGAATCGTTGGTAAGCACACATCACTTGTCTGACATTGCCTTTCTCAACCAACGTTTTGAAGGCGGGGAGATAGGTCTCCCACAAGTCTCTCGCAGGCAAGTTTTCAACATTGAAACTATGCCGCAGTTTTTCCGGACCGCTATGAACAGCGAAGTGCTTGACACAAGCGAGCAGTTTCAGATACCGTCCGTGGCCTTCACCCTGAAGGGCTCTGACCACTTGCAGCCCCATTTGCCCATTCATAAACGGATCCTCTCCATAAGTCTCTTGCCCACGTCCCCATCGAGGGTCACGGAAAATATTGATGTTGGGAGTCCAAAATGACAAACAGCGGTATTTACCCACATTATTATCCTGTTTGGCCTGAGTGTTTTTAGCTCTGGCCTCATCAGAAACGGCGGTGAAGATGCGTGATATCAAGTCGTCGTCGAACGAACACGACATTCCAATGCATGACGGGAAAACGGTTGCAATGCCGTTTCTTCCAACACCGTGCAATGCTTCGCTCCACCAGTTGAAAGCAGGTATGCCAAGTCTTGGAATAGCTGGTGAGTCATTCATCATCAGTGAAGCCTTCTCATCAAGAGTGAGGCGGCCCAACAAATCCTCAGCTCGCTCTTCTGCTGTCAGATGAGGATTCTGGTAGGGGAGCCTCTGTGCGCTTACGTCAATCGCACAAAAGAAAATGATTGCAGTAATAATAATGTTTCTTTTCATGTCAATATGATGGATTTGCTAATTTTGCTATGAAAAAGCCTCGAGCACATCTTCTCAGACTACCGAGGCTGTGTTCTGATGTTAAAAACCAACCTTTATGAAAAAACTCTTTACTCTTCTTTTCGATTGCAAATCTACAGGAATACCCAAAAGTAAATGGGTAAATTTTGGCACAAGAATGGTGACAGAAATCCATCTGGTGTTTTTTCCCCATGAATAAGATATTAATTCACACCTGATAGTCATAAAAGGGATATCTTTGCAATCAAAAAATAATTAATAAAAATGAGACGAGCATTTTTCCCCATTCTATGTTGGTTCCTGTTGGCAGCCGGCATCCAGAGCCATTCTTGTTTGGCCATGACACCCAATGTGATTCCTACCAGCGAGGAGCATCCTTTTGTGATGGAAAATGGTGAGTTGAAGGGCAGCAGAGCCAGTTTTAAGGAAGACCACCATATTGATTGGATGAACAATGGCGACTATGCCACCTATCAGCTCCACAACACGGTTGATGCAGCCTATTACTCAGTCAGTTTTACTGCTGGAACTACTCAGCCAGCTGTCACGCTCCATTTCAATATTAAAAATGATGCAGGCGCTACAGTGTGCGACCAAGATATCAGTATTGAGAACAATAACGATTGGTCGAGCACAGCTCGGAAATATGATTTCCGCACCAGTGAGATGCTGGCAGGCGACTATACGATGGTCATCACCTTCAAGAGTGTAGGTGGCAATGGCACCACAGCCAATGTGAACAACATCTTTTTCGCTGCAAAAGAGAAGTTCGTCAGTCAGACCATCAATCAAGAGCCAACAGTTATCACGTTCCCCTTCAATACTGGTACAGAAGGACAGACAGCTGTTTTTGGACCACAGCCAGAGGTGGAGTCTTATTTCAAGTCGTCTTACGTCTCCCATGGAGAGGGGCTTGTCATTAAAGGTTCCTCTATGTCGCAGACCCTATTCCAACCAACGGCATCCAACGAAGCTGCAGCTAATGAGGGAAATGCCGTGGATTTCATCATTATACCTAAGAAAGGACTGATTTTCACTCCTCAAAGAGTGTCGTTTGTCACCACACGATTTGGCACCGACGGGGGAAAAATTGATGCTTCGTGGGTCAATGCCGATGGCAGTGTCGTAACTCTTGCCAAGGCCATTATTCCTGCACGTAACAATGCTTCGCCCAATACGACAGAATGGTCGATGGAGATACCCGAAGCCGTCGGCAGCGATGGGTTGTGCGGACTGCGGTTCAATATCTATTCACTGGGTAACAGTAAACAAGTAGGATTAGGCAACATCATAATAGAAGGTGTTATGGATGGAACTACTGAGGATGTGGCTCAGTGCAGACTGACGGTCAATATTTCCAAAGAAGCAGGCAAAGTGACAATCAAACCCAATGCTGACATCTTTGATGAAGGAGATGAAGTCACCGTGCTGGCATCTGAAAATTTCGGCTATCATTTCAGGGAATGGCAGGACAAGGAGGGAAATATTGTTTCGGCCGACAATCCATACACTTTCATCATCACAGCAGATACAGAGTTGAATGCTGTCTATGATAAGAAGAACACTTATGCACTCAATCTGACACTCACCGACGGAGCTCAACCCAATCTCATCAGTATCGAGCCCGAAGGAACATTCATTCAGGGCCAACGCATGTATGAAGAGGGAACTGACGTTAAACTGACAGCCAAAAACAATAAGATACTCACGTTTGTAGGATGGGAAGACCAGTCGACAGACCCCGTGCGTGTCATCACGATGGACAACAACCAAGCTTTGACGGCTCATTTCTCAGCCATTGACTATATCGTAGGATGGGATTTCTATAATGACCAGCCTGCGCAAGAACGAGCAGCCGACTATAAGAGCGATACAGAGAACGCCGGTGTGCTCTCCTTGCATAATGCTTCCGGACAGACATCGAGCTGGTTGTCAAGAGGTGTCGGCAATGGCGCAGAAAATGGTCGATGGGCTGCTCGAATTTGGAAAAAGCGAAGCGAGGGATTGTATTTTGAAATTTCTTTCTCGTCAAAGGGTTATTCCAACCTCAAAGTGTCGAG
>CAMZHP010000012.1 GCA_947306845.1 uncultured Prevotellaceae bacterium | reverse complement strand
ATGTTCTCCAGAGTAATCATAATTCTTAATTCTAAATCCTTTATTCTTAATCCTAAATGTTTGCCTCTTCCCACACTTTCGTTTGGGTGCATTCCACACGCTGCGAGAATTGTCCGACCTTCAGGTCGAACTCTCCTTCCTCAAGTGTCCAGCGGCCGTCGGCACCGACAAAGGCGAGACTCTTGGCGGGAAGTTTGAAACTGACTGTCTTGGTCTCTCCGGGCTGCAGCTCGATTTTGGTGAAGTCGCGCAGGCGTTTGTTGTCGGGAACTATCGAGGCGACGAGGTCGCTGCTGTAGAGCAGCACGGCTTCCTTGCCCATACGGTTTCCCGTGTTCTTCACGTCAACACTCACTGTGAGCATATCGTTGCAATCGAATTGTTTCTTATCCACCCTGAGGTTGCTGTATTCAAAGCTGGTGTAACTCATGCCATAGCCAAAGGGCCACAGCAGTGACACTTTTGCATCGTAGTTGTAGGCACCGGCCATCGTGCCGACCTCTTCGCTCACCTTGTAGTCGTAGTTGGCCAGCGAGTTGATTTCACGGGGGTAGGTGTATGGCATCTTGGCGGAGAAATTGGCGTCTCCGGCAAGGAGGTTAGCAAGAGCGTCGGCTCCGTAGTTGCCGGGCAGCAGGATGTCGACCACGGCCTTGGCCAGCGGCTCAATGTCGGTGATGAGGCGCGGACGGCCCTCGTTGAGGATGAGGATGATGGGCTTGCCCGTCTTGGCAAGTTCCTTCACCAGGTCACGCTGGTTGGCAGACAGCCACAGGTCGGTCAGGTTGCCTGGGGTCTCGCAATAACTGTTCTCTCCGATGCAGGCGATGATGACGTCGGCTTGTGACGCGGCTTCCACGGCACGGCCGATCTGTGGGGCGTTCTCTTCATAATAGGCACCGTTTTCGTTATAGGTCACGCCTTGCTCCAGGATGACGTTGTCTTGACCATATTTGTTACAGAGTGCCTCGTAGATGGTATTGTACTTTTCGGCGAGGTCCTCGGCTTTGGAACCCTGCCAGGTGTAACTCCATCCGCCGTTCAGACAGCGCATCTGGTTGGCGTTGGGACCGGTAAGCAGGATCTTCTTCCCTTTGGCCAGGGGCAGGATGTTCCCCTCGTTTTTCAACAGCACCTCGCCTTCCTCGGCGGAGCGGAGGGCTTTCTCGGCAAACTCAGCCGAACCGAATTTCTCATAACCTTTGCCACCAGTGTTGGGACGGTCGAAGAGTCCGAGGCGGTATTTGACACGCAGGATGCGGCGCACGGCATCGTCGATGCGGCTCATGCTCACCTTGCCTTCCTGCACCAGTTGCTTGAGCATGATGCAGAACTCCACACTGTAGGGATCCATCGACATGTCAATGCCGGCATTGATGGCGATGCGGATGGCGTCTTTCTTGTCCTTGGCGACACGCTCACGGGTGAATAGGTTGTTGATGTCGGCCCAGTCAGTTACAATCATGCCGTCCCACTGCAGGTCTTCCTTCAGCCATTTGGTGAGGTATTCGTAACTGGCGTGGACAGGTACTCCGTTGATGCTTGCGGAGTTGACCATGATGGTGAGGGCACCTGCCTGGATGGCAGCCTTGAATGGCTCAAAGTATTTCTCACGCAGCATGGCGGGTGAGATGTAGGCGGGGGTGCGGTCTTTGCCGCTGAAGGGGGCACCGTAGGCAAAGTAGTGTTTCACGCTGGTGGCCACATGGTACGGACCAAGATGGTTGGGGTCACTTCCCTGATAACCGAGAATCTCTGCCTCTGCCATCTTGGCATTGACGATGGCATCCTCGCCGAAACTTTCCCAGATGCGCGACCAACGGGGGTCACGGCCCAGGTCGAGGACGGGGTTGTAAACCCAAGGACAGTTGCCTGCACGACTCTCATAGGCGGTAATCTCTGCTCCGGTGCGGGCCAACTCGGTGTTGAACGAGGCGGCGAGATTGATGGGCTGGGGGAAGAGAGTGCCGTTTTGGATGTAGGTCACACCATGGTTGTGGTCGAGACCATAGATATCGGGGATGCCGATATGTTTCATCGACTTTTTCTGGATGAGGCTGATCCATTCCTGCCATTGTGCGAGAGTGGGAGCACGCGAACCGGGAGCATTGAGGATGGAGCCCACCTTGTATTTCGACATCAAGGTGTCGAGCATCAACTCGTTGATTTTCCACACCCTACGTGTGTCTCCCTGATAAATATCCACAGGGTAACTGCCCAACCGGTCGATGATCTGCTGGTCGGTCATCTTGACGAGTTTGTCGATTTCCTGAGGGGGCGTGCCATACTGCTGAAGCACTGAGTGCACTTTCTCACGGTCGATTTTGGCATTCTCCACGGTCATATTTCCCATGAGGTCAAGATTGAGTTCGAGCATCTGACCCACTTTCTCGTCGAGTGTCATCTTGGAGAGGGTCTTTTCTATTTTCGACTCAATGGCCGCATCGCGTGGGATGGCCGGTTTTTGTGCGTAAGTGCTGCCTGCCAATAACAGGACAGCGGCTAACAAATAGTTTTTCATCTGATAAGGATGTTGGTTAAGGTATAAAAGTTCTAGTATTTCTCTGAAATCTTTTGCAAACATAATCATTTTTACGCTTTTTTCGGCATATAACACCCCAAAATCGCCAAAAGAACGCAATAAATCATTCCATTCTTCCATATTCCCCTCCTTTGGAGGGGTTAGGGGAGGTATTAGTTAGGGGAGGTTTCCCAAATAAAAACCTGTCTCTGGGGGTTGGTTGTACCCTACGTTCTCGGTGGCCACGGAAAGGCGGTAGGGAATGTCTTGCATCAGACAATTGATGCGGTGGTCGGTGGGGATGGTGGTGACGTAGATGCGCAGTTCCTCTGACTGCCTGTCATGGGTGATGACCTCCTCTCGCCAGTCGCCGATGATGTCGGCAGAGAGGCAGGGGTTGGACTTCGTTCCGTTGTTGAACTGGCAGCCGTCAAAATGTTGCAGGACATCGGCGCGGTGTGTCTTCCAGTTGTATTTGGTCACCGTCTCATGGTCGAGCAGTTCACGCAACAGGTCACCGTCCCACCAGATGCCGAAATTCACTGACACCCTCGCGCCACCGAACATTACGTGGGTGTTGTTGTCTGCTTGACTCCCGGCGGTGATGACCTCGCCTTTGATGTTGCGGATGCCGTGGCTGTCGGAACTCCACATCTCCACGCCAGGGTGGGTGGGGTCGATGTCAGCTGCCATGGCGCGCCCTACATCTTCGTTGCTCGGTATTTGGAAAATCACTTTACCGGTGCGGGCATCGCGGAAGTCGCTGCCGTCACATTTGTTCTCATGACAGTCCCACACCTGCAATTCATCGGTCGTGGGGTCGAAGGCGGTGAGGTGAATGGCGTCGCCGTGTCCCATGCCGGTGTTGTAGAGTCCTCGTCCGTCATGATCGACGGCCATCGAACCGTAGATGATTTCGTCGCAGCCGTCGCCGTCCACATCGGCCACACGCAGGTTGTGATTGCCTTGCCCGGCATAATCTTTCCATTCCGGGTTGTTGGTGTCAAACACCCAATGCTGTTTCAGCTGGTGGCCGTCCCAGTCCCATGCGGCGAGCACCGTGCGGGTGTAGTAGCCGCGGCAGAAAATGACGGAGGCATGGCAGCCGTCAAGGTAGCCTACTGCGGCGAGATAGCGTTCCGAGCGGTTGCCCTTTTGGTCACCCCAGGCACTGAGGTCGCCTCGCTCAGGCACATAGGGCTTAGTGTCCATGGCCTCGCCGGTCAGACCGTTGAAGATGGTGATGTATTCAGGTCCGCTGAGGATGCGTCCCTCTTTTGCTGGACGGTTGCCTCTCATCCGTCTGTACCGTCGGTCTTGCATCTGGGTGGTGTCGATGGGGTGGGCGAGGGCCTCGGCAGCACCTTCGCGGTAGTCGGCATTAGCGTCTCCGATGACATTCCCTTTCCCGTCGGTGGTGCCGTCGGCTGTCTTCACGGCCAGTTCCGCCTTGCCGTCACCATCGAGGTCGTAAAAGATAAATGGCACGTAGTGGGCTCCGCTCCTGATGTTCCTCCCGAGATTGATGCGCCACAGGTGCTCTCCGTTCAGACGGTAGCAGTCAAACAGGGTGGGGCCGGTGAAACCGTCATGGGCGTTATCGCGTGAGTTGGTGGGGTCCCATTTGAGGATGATCTCATATTGTCCGTCACCGTCCACATCGGCGACGCTGGCATCATTGGCGATGTAGGAATAGGGCCATCCCTCGGGTGTGGTGCCGCCTTTGGGCTTGTTGAGTTTCAAGGGAATGTAACCTTGTGGAGCATCTGCTTTCAGAGTGAATGTCCCGCTCACTTCACCGCCTCTCACTTCATACAGCGCGGTCTGTCCCTGAGGCAGTTCGTCAGTATAAAATGTGCCTCCCTCGGTAAGTGGTTGGGTGTTCAGTTTCTTCCCGTCACGGTAGATGTCAAAGGCTTGTCCTTTTTGGTCTGTCTTCAGCGTGCGCCAACTGATCACCACATGGCTGTCGTCCTGACGGATGGCGACCACCCCTCTGTCAAGACGCTCTGTATGAAGTCGGGTGAAGTTGTAGCGGGGTTGGGCTTGCAGTACATGGCATCCCCATAAGACGCAGAAGAGGCTGAGAAATAATCGTGTGTTCATTGGGTCTTTAGATGGTGAGTTTCTTGGAAAAAGGTGGTGTTCTTGGTATCAGCGTGCCTGAAGGGGCTGGCGGAGGGCATGCTTGTTGATGACGACATAGATGGTGTTGTCGGCGATGTAGTTCTTGGACATATACCAGATGCCGGCATGGTCACCGGTTTGGCCCCAGGAGTTCTTTACCATATAGTATTCGCGTCCGTTCTGATCGCGGGCTGTGCCGTAGATGAGCATCACATGGTCGTAGGTCATCTCATGGCTGTCGAAGCGCTCCTGACGGCGCTCCTGTGTGGGGGTGATCTCGGGTACCCCTGCTCCCAACTTCTTCAGTTGGCTTCCTTTCTCGGTGGAGGTCAGCTTTAGCCAGCGGGCGGCGTCGCTGCCTGTGAGGTCCTGCACGCGTTTCAAATCGCATGCGAGGGCGATGCCGGTACGAGTGAAGCCGTCTTCGCTTACGTCACCTCCCCAGGCCACGGTATAGCCTGCCTCCAGCGCGTCATCGATGATACGCATCATCTCCTCCATAGGCACGTTGTAACTCAGGCTGTGCCGCCATTTGTAGGGCGCCTCAATGGCAAACCGGGTGTGGATGGGGTGATGGGTGAAACTGGTAATACTGATATAGTCGTCAAAATCAAGGCCGAGGCTTTGGGCGAAGGTTTGGGGGGTATAGGTCTTGCCTTCGTAGACAAACGACTGCGGACACTCACCCAGATAGGCGTCGAGGATGCCTTGCATGCCTTGCTTCCACTGCGGAGAGATTTTCTTCTCGCTGCTCTTCACCACTGAGGCGACATAAGGTTCCAGCAAACTGAAAAACTCGGTGAAATTGGCCAGTGAGTCACCGGTCAGCGAACCGGGTGCGGCCATGGCTGTCTCGGGGCAGAGACCGTAGTTGCGTGCCACCTCAAGGGCATCGGTCACCGAACCGCCTTCAGAGAATCGGCTTTCGCCATGCATGCGCACATGATAGACAGCGCAGTCCATATAATCCTTGTTGGCCACAAACATTTCGCTGAGGTCGTAGGTCTTGCCGGTCTTGCGAAGGATCTCACTCTCGAAATAACCCATGGAGGCGTAGGCCCAGCATGTGCCGCTGCGGTTTTGGTTCTTCACGGGGGTGATGGCGTTCTCCTTGATGGTGGTGAAGCGGAGTGCCTGTTCGTCGGCAGGTTTTTTGTCCTGTGCATTGGCGTTGACTCCTGCCATTGCCAGGATGGTCAGTAGGATAATGGTTCTTTTCATGTCAGATATGCTTATTCGCAGTCAAAGATACGAATAATCATTCGGAGCACAAAATAAATCATCGTTTTTTTACAACGGGCTCACATTGCACGGTGAGCTGCACAACGTCAGCTGGCGACCAGTTTTTTTCAGCTGCCCCCTTGATTTCTGTTTCGAAAAATGAAATTCTTTATCGTATTTGCTTATTTTTCCCGATTTATATCTAAATTTGCAAAAATGAATTTGATAAAAACGAATGAAAAAACTACTCACTCTTTTCGCATTGTTGTTCGTGACATTCACGGTAAATGCACAGTCATGTCCTGACAATCATCATCCTCACATGATTGACCTCGGCCTGCCCTCCGGCACCAAATGGGCATGTTGCAATGTGGGTGCCGACAAGCCGGAAGTTTATGGCGGTTATTACGCCTGGGGCGAGACGGAGGAAAAGACCGATTACAGTTGGGGTATGTATACCCATAGTGATGGGTCATGGGATGCCTGCCACGACCTCGGCAGTAACATCGCTGGCACAAAATACGACGTTGCACATGTGAAGTGGGGTGGCTCTTGGGTGATGCCGTCAAAAGAGCAGCGGGACGAATTGATAAACAACTGCACCTACGAATGGATAACAGTGAATGGTGTCAATGGAGGCAAGTTCACCAGTAAGACCAATGGTAGCAGCATCTTTTTGCCAGCAGCAGGCCGGCGCTATGTCTCCGACTTCGACCATGTAGGCTCACGGGGCAACTATTGGTCGTCCACGCAGTATCCGTCGGGCGCGGGCAGCGCCTACATCCTCAACTTCTATTCGGGCAACGCTTACTCGAGTTACGGCACCCGCGACCACGGCAGAACTGTCCGCCCGGTTGTCACCACGCTGATTACTAACATACACTGAATCATCGTGCGATGTATTTCTTTCCTTTTTGGATATACAGATGACCTGGCTGTGTGCGAGATGTCCGTCTGCCGTCGATGGTATAGACAGGAGCGTTGGTCACGGTGCCATCGTCAGTAATCTTGGTGATGCCTGTCGGAGTGGCTATCGCCACCTTGCTGAGACGTATGCCATGCCCTTGCAGGACGATGCCTTTCTGCTTGACGATGGCCAATGTCGCCTCGCTGAAACCAAATGCCGTGACGTGGCTGGTGCCAGTGCCCGTGAAATAGTAGTTGCTGGGATTGAAATCACCTGTGAAGCTACTGTTGCCCACGGTGAATGGCATCATTTCGCTCCAGTCACCATAGAATAGTTGTATGTCGTCGTAGTCCTTGAATTCCTGGGTATAGGTGAGCACCAGACGCACGTCGCTGCTCTTTCCCTCAAACAAAGAGGCGGGAATGGAAAGTTGCAGTCCGTTTCCCCAGTCGAGCAGGGAATTGCCCTCCCAGAATATCGTTCCCTCTGGTGTCTCTTCCTCTTGATGGCCCTGCGGTTCCTCGTATTCGGTTTTTGAACCTTCGGTGATGCCATTGAGGAAATAGATGTTTCCCACCTCCATGTTCTGCTGCCGCCTAAAAATGCCGAAGTTTTCGGATCCATTGTTGAAACCGTTGTTGTCCCATGCGAAGGCAGCAAACCCATGCTTGCGGGCTTCGCTCACCACACACTTCAGGTAGTATTGCATGTTCTCCATCTGTGTCTGCTTGTCGTTGTTGGTAAAGTGGTTGCTCACACCATACTCTCCTATCACCACGCCCAATCCTTTTTTCGACCAGGTATTGAAGATACGGTCGAAGAGGTTGGTGATGGTGCTCTCCGTGCTGTTGGTCAGTATGCGCCCCTTGTCTTTATATGCCTCTCCCCAATAATAATAGGTGCAGTTGCCGCAGTAGTCGTAAGGGTCGTAATAGTGGAACTCCACGCTCAGACGTCCTTCCACCTTGTCAGTGGGGATGGTGAACCCGTTGAGTCCGTGGTAGGGACTGCAGGCAAATGTCTGCACCACAAGGTTGCGGTAGTAGTTCTTTCCACCCGTGTTGCGCACGGCATCCACGAAGGTCTGGTTGTAACTGTTCTGCACCGCTTGTTGTTCGGCGCTGGGTGCCGACCAGTCGACCGTGATCTCATTGGTTCCGGCGAATATCAGTTTTTCTCCATAGTCGCGGAAATAGGTGGCGATGCTTGTCCACAGCGCACCCAGTTTGCGGTTGTTCTCCTCCTGCTTGTTGTAATATGGGTTGCGGTCGTACCAGTCCTCATGATGAGAGTTGATGATGACATACATGTTCTCCGCGAGGGCCCAGTCCACCACCTCTTTCACCCGTGCAAGCCATTCGGGCTTGACAGCCATCTCCTTCGTGTTGTTCACATGGTTGATCCATCTTACGGGGATGCGTATGGCGTTGAACCCCTTGTTGGCCACGGCTTTGATCATCGCCTGGGTAGTCTTTGGGTTTCCCCATTCCGTTTCCGTCCTGGGACACTCGAGGGAGTTGCCGAGGTTCCATCCCATCACTACATTGCGAGTCCATTCCTGGGCATTGAGGGTCATCCCCTCGTTGTTGGGTTCCACTGTCTGTGCCTTACCGCCGAGTGTGGCAAGCATCATGGTGACAAATAGTATGATTCTCTTCATATCTTTGGTTTTTGTTTTTTCCCATCCTTCTTTTCCCATCCTTCCATTTCGGGAAGTTCTCTGCAAATTTAGTGAAAAATCTGATGATGCGAAGAAAAATGAATTAATTTATTTGAGCGAACTTGAGATTCTGTATGCGGCCTGAAGCAATTTCCCTTTCAGGTTCTCAGGATAGTCGGGATGATGTTCGAGGAATTGCCTGACTAGTAGATAGGCCTCTTGGCTCCTATGGCCGCTGAGCAGAGCCTGGCACCAGTTGAGTGGAAAAAAGATATCGCCTGTCTGCTGCACCTCCTTCAACTTTTCCAAAGCGGGGAGGATATACCGGTTGCTGAATGGCTCGCGAAGCGGGTCGTTGAGTAGCGAGAGCAGTGCACTGGCAAAGGGTTCGATGACCCGGTTCTCCTTCTTCAGAAGCGATTCAAAGAGGCGTTGCTGCTCCAGCGTGTCAGGGGTGCATCCCCGGCTGACGAAGTCAAACTCCCTCAGCAGGTCAGCATTCTTCAGTCGTTGCCGTTGAGAGGAAAGGATGTGGTCGTGTCTGTCGGGCATGAGCAGGGCGAGATGGTAGGCCATGCCCATGTAGTCGCGGTCGGTGAACACCTCGTAGTTGGCTGTCTCCCAAATTCGGTAGATGGAGTCGATGATGGCAGGTGAGGTGGCACTGGTGGTCAGTCCCTGGAGCAGTCGTCGCCGCATTGACTTGTCTGCGCACTGCATGCCGAATGTCATCATCTCGTTCTCATAGTCTGCCCTGGCATTTTTTGGCGTGTCGGTGAGGATGTCATGCAACAAGGTAAAACAGGTTGTGGTCACCAGTTGATTGTCTTGTTGCCTCACGCCATTGATGAGTGATGTGAACGCCTCGGCATTGCTGACTTGATGGCGCAGATAAGCGTCGTGAATGTAAATCATGGCGGCAAACCGATGGGTCTCCGGCAAGGTTTGCCAGTGGTGGAGCAGCCATTGGAGTGATGGGGAATTGATGATATATCGGCCGTATGCCATCGGATCGAAATCCCCTCCCTCGGTATGAATAGTCACATCGGCAAGTCCCTTTTTCTTGACCCATAGGTCATCGAATGTTTTCAGTCCTGCCTCAGGACGTTCCTGGTCGAGGATGTTGATGAGGTCATCCCAGGTGGCATTTGCGAAACTGAATGTCCTCAGGTATTTTTGCAGTCCTTTCTGAAATGCGTCCGCTCCCATTTTTTCTTCCAGTTGACGCATCATGATGGGAGCTTTGTGGTAGATGATGTTGCCGTATAGCAGCCCTGCATTGTTGAGGTTGTCGAGGGGTTGCTGGATAGGGTGTGTCCCTTCGGTGCGGTCGGTGGAAAGAGACAGCAGATAATGCGTTTTCAAAAAATTGATGTCATGGTTGATGTCGGGATATAGCTCCCGCGCTATCTTGTCGGCCATGAAATTGGCAAAGACTTCCTTGGTCCACACATCGTCAAACCACCGCATGGTCACCAAGTCGCCAAACCACAGGTGAGCGGTTTCATGGGCGATGAGATGCAGGCGGTTGAGCCGTTCGTCGGTGGTGGGGTTGTCTCCCAGAAACACGGTCTGGTCGCGCAGTTGGATGCAGCCGGGATGTTCCATGCCCCCAAACTGATAGCCGGGCAGCACGACAAGTCCGTATTTTTGGAACGGCTGTCGGATGTGGGTATATTCCTCCATCCACCTCAGGGCGAGGGCGGCTTGGTCGAAGATGGTGTCCAACTGCGCCGTCTTTTTGCTGTCGTCCTCACGGTGGAGGATGGTCAGTTCCCTTCCGTCGCGCATGGCCGTGGCGGTATGAAACTTCCCCGCTGTAAAAGAGAAAAGATACGTAGGCAACAAATCCGTCACCTCAAACTCCAAGTAAGTTCTCCCTCCCTTTTGGGGATGGCCGGGGAGAGGTTTTCCATTACTGATCGCCGTCCACCCTTGTGGCATTTGCAGTGTCAGTTGGAAGCGCGCCTTGATGTCGGGTTGGTCGAAGCAGGGAAATACGCTGCGGGCATGGTCGGGCACAAAGAGGGTGTACATATAGTCATCGTTGCGGTTGAGTGCCTTGTCACCGCTGACAAATGCCATTGCGATATGATTGACTTTCCCGCTTTTGAGCAGACGGCCCGGGATGATGATATGCTCGTGGCGGTAGTCGGCAGGGCGTGCCTTCCCGTTGATGTGGATGTCGCCGTTGACCTCTCCCTGGAAGTCGATCTGCAAGCTGTCTCTTTTGCCCCCTCGCCATACAAATGTGATGGTGACAGCGCCCGTGACAGATTCCGCTTTCTTTTCCGGTATGTTGAAGGAGAGATTGTAACGTACATCTTGTAATTGCGCCTTCCGCTTCACCGCTAGTAGGTGCGACACCCCATCGGTGATGGGTGCGTGGGAGTCAGAGGCGGCTGCCCTCCTTGCTTGCAGTGGCATGGTGATGATCATGCACATCACTGTGACGATCACATTCAGTACCATTCTTCCCTTCATATTCGTATGGCTTTTCTTATTGAGTTAATCATTCCCCCACCCATAAACGAAAACAGGCTGAAATCATTCAGCCTGCTTTCTATATGAATTTTATTCTTACTCGTAATACTCAATCTTGCGCTGCTCTTCCATTTCCTGACCCATCATGGAAGTCTTGCGGCTGATCCAGTTGCCTTTGTCATCAAACTTGTAGTCTGTGTACGGGGTTTCCATCTCCTGGCCGCCCATGTTCATCTTGGTCTTTACGAGAACACCTTTGTCGTCATAGACATTCGTGCTTGTGAACGCACCCATCTGAGTCTCTATTGTCTGGCTCTTCACTCTGCCGTTCTCCCAGGCATATTTGAGGGTAAGTTCCATTTCCATTCCCTGGCCGTTCACCTTCATCTTGGCCGACTGGAGATATCCGTTAGCATCATAGACAGCATCAGTCATGCCTTCCTGCTGCATTTTGCCATCTTGAGTGAAAGTGATGGATACTGGGTTACCCATACGGGAAGAAGTAATGGACTTCACAGCACCCTTGGCATCGTTGGCCTCCACATCGTGGAACTTAGTTTGTGCCTGCATGGCAAATGGTACCAAAAACAGCACCAACATCATGAAAATTTTTCTCATTTCTTTTAAAAGTTTAGTTAAGTTGATAATGAAAATTAGTTGTCTTTGTCTCCTTGATTCTCCTATTGGGGACGGGGACGCAGTTATTTTAAATCTAAGACGTTTGTATGATAAAAAAGTTTAATTGTAAATATCGAAAAAAATAAAAAAATGAGGAGCTTGGCTTAATAAGCCAGATGTGAGTATAGTCAGAAGCTGTCATTCTTCCCTTTCTTCACCCAGAACCAGTTCGATGATGGCGATAGCATCTGTGAGGTCGGCCACTCCGTCTTCATTGTAGTCAGCATTACACACAGAGAATACCTCAATGTCCTCTTTCAGAACGTAGCGTACTAGCAGCATGACATCCGCTACATTCACCAATCCATCCATGTTGGCGTCTCCGGCCAATCTGGGGGCTTCTGGTTCGGGATTGTCAATGTCGATAGCCAACAAGGCAGGCTTTTCCGTGCTGTCGCAAGTGAGATAGGCCCTGAAAGCATCCACATAGTATCCTTTTTCATGATGGCGCAGGCGGTTGCCGTCAAATTGGTAACAATCGAGTATGGAGTCTCTGACATGGATGCCATGAAGCGTGTAGTTGCCTGATGTCACCAGATTGCTTTGGGATAGGGTGGGGGCAAGTGTGCAATCCTTGGCTTCAAAACAGAGTGTCTTGCCAACAAGCAGGGTGTCATGGGCCAGCAGATAAGGAACGTAAGCTTCCACGGAAGAGGTGTAGGAAGTGGTCACGATGGTGTCGCTCACCCCTGTCAGTTCCAATATCCTCAGATGATTGTTGTCATCGTCATCATCTTGCCTTGGTGTGAGTTCTTCACCATCTGCTTTGATAGACGAGGCCTTGAAGGGGAGGGAAAGGGTGCTCCATGCCAAGGGAAGACTGTCGTTCAGCGTACGCGTATATGTGACATTCCCTGTGAAGCTCATCTCCTGGGGAATCAGATAGTCATAGCCATCGGTGAGCTTGAGATTGGATCCCTGATAAGAACTGTTTACATAATTTGTGGATTTCAGTCCTTTGGGAAGCTTGTTGTTGAGTATGTAGATGGTGTTCGGGTTGTTGTTGGGAAGCACGTTGGAGACATAGGCATTGCCGAGGATGATGGCAAGCGCTTCTTCGGGCACTTGGAAAATAGGAGCAGCGGTCTGCACCTTTAATTCCCCTGTGCGAGTCCAATAGATGGCTCCTTTGGCAAGCCGCAGAACATCCGTACTGTCACACGACCAAGAGTAGTTGCCAGTTTGATGGATGGAGCGGAAGCGATATTGCTGAAGGGTGTCGCTCATCATGTGTTCGATGGGAATGACCAGGCTGTCGCCAGATGCCAGTTGTATGGTATCGCTCCAGATAAGAGTAATGTTGTCGAGGTCATCGCCTATGTTGAGCTTGACGACACCATCGTAACCCGTATCTCCGTCATTGCGCACGATAAAACGGCCCATTACGCGATCTCCTACGATGGAGGTGCTATCCTCGCTGAGGTTGTCGATGACGACTTGTTTTTGGAGATTGCCCGTGGCTGCTTTCTCATTGGCATAAAAATATTGGGTGTTATAATAATCAACAGACAGATAGAACTTGTCTTTCGAAAAATTGATCGACTTGTCTTCAGGAATGTACAGCTCATAATGCACATGTGACTGAGGGTCGGCAAAGAGGTTGTCATGGCAGATCTCTTCAATGACCTTGGTCTTGGAGTTGTATTTCCGCAAATAGATGGTACCGTAAAAAACTTCGTCATTGTTGTCGAAGTCTATGTTCATGTAAGATTTGTCGATCCATACCCCATTGACGGCGAAGTCGGCTTTGGGAACTGGTGTGAGAGTCAATTGCGTGTCGGTGATGACAACATCGGTATAATTCTTGTCTGTGCCTCCCATCAGTTGCCATGGGGACGAACTCTTTTCTTTATAAATGGCCTTGAGGGTGTAATGGCCGTTGGGGATACTGGCAGGTATGCTGACACTGGAAAGTTCAAGGTCTTTTTTGCCGTTGGCAGCAAAACTGCTGGTTGGTGATGTCGGCTTGAGTTCTGTGACCAAAGTTCCCATGTCATCGTAGAGACCATATCGATGCAGAAAAAGCGTTTCCTCTGCGAGTGTATTGATAACTGATTGGATGAGGGTGATGTCGGTGAAAGGAGAACTGGCATTGGCACGGGTATAGGTGCGGCCGTTTTTCAGGCTTGGACGGCTATAGACCCTCAGTTTCTCAACAGGTACCGTGTAATCATCAGTGTCCACGGTCTTGATACCAATCAGCGCTGCCTGATTCATGCTCAGGTGGTAGTTCTTCACATTGGGGTTCAGACCTTCTCCTTTGGCATGGGCCGAGGGCAGACGGTAAAAACCATTGCCTGCTCCTACCCATCCCCAATTGATGTGGAAGAAACCATTGCCGTCATAGCCGTCGCAAATAAAAGCATGGCCGGCATTGTTATTGGTATAGGCAGAGTAAATGACTGGTTGATTATGTTTCAACTCATTCACTAACAACTGTTCCCAACTTTCTTCATCATACGATTCACGGTATTCGTGGTGGAGGGTATTGGGATAGCCGAAGTATTTGGGTAGACGTTCTGGAAGATCGAATAGGAAAGAACCAGCTCCATTGTCACGGTAGTCCATGTTGACAGTCTGACCACAATACCTCATCAGTTTGGCTACCTCATCGATAGTTTCCTGTGGCGATTCTTCATTAACTTCGTCTGTCATCAACTCCCAATTAAATGAGGTTGGAGGGAGTTCTGGCATGTTCAGCATGTTCGTTGTCGTCACATATGAAGGGATGGAGGTGGTATTGCCAATGGGAAAATGGTGATATCTCAATACCTGAGACAATGCTGTAGCTACGCAGCCAGTAGGACATTTGATATCACCGACGGTTGGACATAGCTTGTTGAATGGAGCACCTTGCCCCCAATTGGAGGAAATGAGTGGTTCGATGACATCGGTGGGATGGTTGCTGATGGCTTTCACCTTAGCTGCTTTCTTGACAGTTGTTGCGGCCGTGGAAAGATCCTCGTCAAGTTGGGCTGTCCACATGTTCATCCATGAGCGCATGTTGTCTGGCATCTGCGAGGTGTCAAAATCACCGCTGTCACTGTATCCCAATATTTCATCTGATGTGTCATCTCCAGGAAGAACAAGAAAACCTTCACCGTGGCCCATGTTCACAACATAGAGACGCGGCTCACCTGTTGCCCCCAAAGATTGGTAGGCAATTTTGATGTCTTTGGGTTGGATGGACAGTCGCTCACTCGCCATCAGGCGAGCTTTGCTCAGTACTTTCTTGGGTAATATGGGAATGGCAGCCATGCACAAGCAAAACAGACACATGGCAACCATAAGGAATATCCTTCTCATTTGCTGTTGTTTAAACGGGTGCAAATTTAGCAAATATTATTCATAATTAGCACTATCCGTTTTCATAAAAATAATTAAACACCATCACATTGATTACTTTTCCCCCTTAAAACCGTCTTTTTCATACAATAAACACAAAGTAATATCCTTTTTTATGAAGAAGAAATATCATGGTGTGGTAGTGCCGATGGTGACACCTGTGACCTCTCAGGGTGAGATTGATACAATGGCCGTAGGCAGAATCATGGAGTTCCTAGCCAAGAATGATGTGGCTCCTCTGCTCTTGGGTACGACAGGAGAGGGCAACTCTGTAAGTCGGAAGGACGGTTTGCTGCTTGTGGAAGCAGTCGTGAAGGTGGCTAAGGGTCGTGTGAAGGTCTATGCCGGACTGACTGGCAATTGTTTTGCAGAGCAAATAGCACAGGCAGAAGCTTACACCCAGGCAGGGGCGGATGTGATTGTAGCCACACTGCCCACTTATTATACGCTGACTCCTCAACAGATGTATGATTATTATTGCCGGTTGGCGGATACCATCACTGGCCCCCTCATGCTTTATAATATTCTGGCAACCACGCACATGAGTATTCCCATTGATATAGTTCGCCTGTTGATTGACCATCCCAATATCGTGGGATTGAAGGATTCGGAACGTAACCTTCAGAGAATGAATGAAATCATTTCATTCACCCGTGACCGTGAGGACTTCTCCTTCTTCTGTGGATGTGCCGCCCTCTCTGCTGAGACACTAGCACAGGGCGCTGATGGAATCGTGCCATCAGGGGGTAATTTCATTCCACAGCTCTACGCGCAGCTCTATCAGGCGGCTATCAACAGAGAAGCAGAGAAAGCGGCTCAGATCCAGTTGGTCACAGCGGACATCTGTTCAATATACCAAAAAGACCACACGCTTGGAGAAAGCCTCACTGCTCTCAAGGTAATGATGCAGACACTGGGCTTGTGCGAGCCATGGATGCTCATGCCACTCTCCCGCCTTCCTAAGGAGCAGGAGGAAATCATCGCTCAAAAAGCGAGGGCTCTCCACACAGCACAATAATCATATCTCTCACCCCTCATATCTCTCACCCCTCACCCCTCTTTTATGCATTGGATAGACTATATCATCGTCATTGTGTCTGTGCTCCTAGCCATTGGCATGGGCATGTATTTCGCCCATCGGCAAAAAGACACCAGTACCTATTTCGCAGGAGGTGGACGCATTCCTGCATGGGCTGTCGGCATCTCCATCTTTGCTACACTTATCTCCAGTGTCACTTTCCTGGCTTATCCTGGAGCAGCCTACGAGGGCAACTGGATATTGCTGGTTCAGGGACTGATGGTGCCCATCGTACTCGTAGCACTCATCGGCATCATCGTGCCGTTGTTCAGAAGAGTGATCCGACTGTCCACTTACGAATATTTTGAGCGGCGTTTCGGGCTCTTTGCCAGACTCTACAGTTCTTTCGCTTTCACTTTGGGGCATTTCTCAAAGGCAGGAACAGTGTTCTTCCTCGTCTCGATGGCACTCGCCACTTTTCTCAACATTAATATTTATACGGTGGTGATAGTGCTGGGCATCACCATCATCGTGCTTACCTTGCTCGGTGGGATGGAGGCCATCGTGTGGATGGATGTCGTGCAGGGAGGACTGCTCATCGGAGGTGGAGTCATCTGTGTCATCCTGCTGCTCTTCCTTCCGGAGGGCGGACCCGCGGAAGCCATGCGCATCGCTGGAGAATACAATAAAATTGACTTCGGACCCTATACTTGGGACTTCACGGAATGTACCTTCATAGTCATGGTGTTCAATGGCATCTTCTATGCCTTGCAGAAATATGGCACAGACCAGACCATTGTGCAGCGCTATCTGACAGCACGTAGCGATAAGGAAGCCAAAAAGGCGGCTTTTATAGGGGTGTTGATGAGTGTTCCCATTTGGGCGATGTTTATGTTTATCGGTACGCTGCTTTTCGCCTACTACCATTCTGCCGGTGCTCCGTTGCTGCCCGAGGGTATGAAAGCGGATGAGGTGTTCCCGTATTTCATAGCCAACCAATTGCCGGTAGGAATCAGAGGACTGATTGTCGCGGCTCTTGCAGCGGCGGCTATCTCCAGTCTCGATGCCGACCTCAATTGCCTGTCAGCCATTGCCGTGCAGGATTATTATGCACGGTTCTGTCCCAACTGCACTGACAAAGACAAACTGCGTTTTGGCAAATGGATGGTGGTGGTGGCTGGTCTCGCAGCCATAGGGGTGGCATGCCTCTATATCTCCTGGGGTGGGGAAGGGGTATTGGGTGCGCTCTTCTCACTCTATGCCATCTTCTCAGCTGGCATTGTGGGCATCTTCTTGCTCGGACTCTTCAGCAGGAGGGCCAACAAGCAAGGACTGTACATAGGCATAGCAGCCGCCGTGCTATTCACGGCATACGCCGTGCTCACTTCCACAAAAGTAGATATTGATGGTGATGGTACCAAAAGCACCTTGCTCGATCTTGGTGAATGGAACTTCAAGCATCACAAATATATGTTGGGCGTATATAGCCACCTTATAGTTTTAGTAGTGGGGTACTTAGCCAGTTACCTTTTCAAAACGCCCCTTGCTGACAAAAGCCTCACAATCAGTATTTTGAAAAAATCAAAAAGCACAAACTAAATATGAAACCTATTACCCTTTTGCAGCCACAGAAAATAGTCTTTGGAACGGGTTGTATGCAAACCTTTTGCGAAGATTTCCTCCACATGAATCTGAGGCGACTTTTCATACTCACAGCACCGCCTATCTTGCCACTCATCGATTCCATGGTCAGCCAACTCTCGGAAAAAGGGGTTGAAATCCATACGGTCAGTGATATCGTGGCAGAACCAACCGTGACAGACTTCAAGCGCATCCTTTCCCAGGCACGCAGTTTCAAGGCAGACAGTGTGGTGGGAGTGGGTGGAGGCAGTGTACTTGACCTGAGCAAACTCATTGCGGCACTTATTGACAGTGACCAGCAGGTAGAGGACCTCTTCGGTACGGGGCGCGTCGGGAAAAGAGGCAGATGGTTTGCTTGCCTGCCTACCACGGCTGGGACAGGGAGTGAGGTGTCGCCCAATGCAATTCTCCTAGATGAGCGCGATCATCTCAAAAAGGGTATCGTCAGCCCTCACTTGGTGGCAGACGCTGCCTATGTTGACCCGCAACTCACATGGACGGTTCCCGCCAAGGTGACGGCAGATACGGGAATGGATGCCCTGACACATTGCATTGAGGCTTATACCAATCGATTTGCCCATCCCGCTGTTGACATCTATGCCTTGCAAGGCATCAAACTCATTGCTGCCAACCTTGGAAAGGTGGTTGCCAACGGGAAGGATCAGGAGGCCAGGGAAGCTCTCGCTCTTGGAAGTCTCTATGGTGGTCTGTGTCTCGGACCGGTCAATACGGCAGCGGGGCATGCCTTGTCCTATCCGCTAGGTGGTGAATTCCATATCCCTCACGGACTTTCCAACGCTATCTTGCTGCCGTCGGTTATGAAATTCAACCGGTCCTCCAACCTGAGACGCTATGCCGAGGTGGCCTTAGCTTGTGGTGTGACTCCTGGAAAGGATGACGATGAGACGGCTCAGCGTGGCGTGGACTTCATCTGCCAATTGTCGCAGGAGGTGGGCATTCCTCAAAGCCTGGTCGACCTTGGCATCCCGCAGACAGCTGTCGATGGCATGGCACACGCTGCCATGGAGGTGCAGAGGCTGCTCAGAAACAATCCCCGTGAGGTGACAGAACAAGATGCACGTGATATTTACAACTCATTATATTAGCGTATGAACACGAAACCTATATTGGCAATTACCATGGGCGATCCCGCCGGCATCGGACCGGAAATCGTGGCTAAAGCGCTCAGCCATCCTGAAACCTATGAGAAATGCAGACCCATTGTAACCGGTGACGCAGATGTTATGCGCCGTGCGGTTGATTTGCTCGGCCTCAACCTGAAAATCAATCCTGTCAGCACAGTGAAGGATGCTGGTTTCAAACGGGGCAATATCGACGTATATGATTTGCAGTGTGTCGATATCGATCAGTTGGTGTATGGACAGGTGTCGGCGCAATGCGGCAATGCGGCTTTTGTTTCGGTACGAAAGGCTATCGATCTCGCCATGGAAGGGGCTGTCGATGGCACTGTGACAGCTCCTCTCAACAAGGAGGCACTCAACCTAGCCGGGCATCATTATGACGGACACACGGAGATTTACGCCACTTTCACTCACACAAAGAAATATGCCATGTTGCTGGCAGATGAGCATTTGAGAGTCATCCATGTGTCAACGCATGTGCCGCTGAGAAAGGCATGCGACTTGGTGAAAAAAGCACGTATCATAGAGGTGACAGAACTCATAGATGATGCGTGCAGGCAGTTCGGTATTCAGAATCCGCGAATAGGTATCGCAGGACTCAACCCGCATTCATCGGACAACGGGCTGTTCGGGGATGAGGAGGCACTGGAAATCACGCCGGCTGTGGAGGAACTCACAAAAAGGGGATTCAATGTGGTGGGACCTGTTCCACCTGATACGCTGTTTGCCAAGGCCAAGTGTGGACAGTTTGATGGTTGCGTGGCGATGTATCACGACCAGGGCCACATTCCTTTCAAGGTGGTCGGTTTCAACTGGAATGCGGAAACGGGCAAGATGGACAGTGTCAAGGGGGTGAACATCACGCTCGGACTGCCCATCATACGGGTGTCGGTGGACCACGGTACTGCTTTCGACGTGGCAGGGAAGGGCATCGCCAGCGAGGATGCTCTGATGGTCTCCATCGATTATGCTACCAAGATGGCCATCAACAGAATGAGGAACTGATGAGCCATCAATCATCATGCCCCATCCGACATGTCCGTCATCCTCGTCCCATCTTTGTCGTTGCTGACGACCTTACGGGGGCGGCTGAGATTGCGGGCATCGCCAGTTCTTACGGATTGGATACAGATTTGCTGACAGCAATGCCTGATGGGGTGTTGACCGTCAGCAATGATGTGATAGTGCTGGCGACGGACACGCGCTCTGCCAATGAGTGTGACGCGGTGGAAGTGTCGCGCAGCGTGGCTCGGGCATTGCCGGGGGATGCCTTGCTGTTCAAAAAGACGGACTCGGCGCTAAGGGGACATGTCATGGCGGAAATGCAGACATGGATAGATGCCATGCAGGCAACACGTACGCTGTTCATTCCTGCCAATCCCTCAAAAGGCAGAACCATCCAAGGGGGAATTTACTATGTTGGTGGCATACCTATTAGCCAGACGGCATTTGCTCACGATCCGGAATTTCCTGCTCTGACATCTTCCGTGCATGAACGCTTCCCTGAGGGGGAGGACATGGGGGTACTGATTCCTGATGTGTCGTCTGCCGATGATATCCGTCACTGGCTGAATGAGGCTGGTAGGGATGCGTTGCTGGCGGGTGCAGCCGACTTGTTTGTTGAACTCCTGCGATACATGGGATTGACGCAGCAGTCTGAAAAGCACGATTTCTGTTTTCCTTCAGAAAATGTGTTGGTGGTTTGTGGCAGCACCCAGAGCCAGCCGGATCTGCTTCCTGTGCCGGTGGCTTCCATGCCGTTGGATCTTTACAATGGGGGGACGGATATGCAGAAATGGGTGACGGAAGTGGCTACGGATTTTGTTGCTGATCATGCCGTGGCTCTTGCCATACCATATCATCACTTGACAGGGAAAAAGGTGGCGGTTCATCTACGTGAGACCATGGCGGAAATGGTCAAATCACTGGTTGCCATCTACTGTCCTGATGATTTGGTGATAGAGGGTGGGGCGACCGCTTTCGCTTGTTGCCGTGCACTCGGATTCTCCCATTTCCATGATATCTGCCAACTGGCTCCCGGGGTAGTGAGAATGTGCGCGGAAAATGGCATGCGCCTCATCCTCAAGCCCGGAAGTTACATGTGGAATGGATAGCGTCTCCCTCTACAACAGTCTGCTGACGCAGAGGGGATGGCAGTGAGAGTAGATCAACAGCATCGAGTACGACGGTGATAGTGAAGCCTGCATTCAAAGTCAATACTTCAGTGCGGGTTTACCGTCTACTACGCACCAGTTTTGTCTATTAGATCCAGAAACAATCCCACTGATGATATCATCAGCATCGGTTAGATTGGTCAAATCCGTTCCTTGTAGTGTAGTGTATCCAAAACTTTTGGTATATCCACAGGAGTTGACTTTTACATAAGTGAAATACGTCTTTTCCGAAGTAGCACTCTTATAGAATCCATAGAACGGACCGCTTGCAAGCGGTGAGACATATTCGGTTTTGAAATCTATGGTGGTGGCATTCATAAGAGAATGTGTGATGCTAACCAGAGACTTCGCATTATCATACCTGATATACCCAAAGAAACCACCGCATCCAGAGGTGTTTTTCCCGATAATCTCGCCATCAAACAGACAATTGGTGATCTCGAATTTTGACTCGTAGTTTTCCCCGATAAAGCCTCCGATATGTCCCCCACCTTCAATTGTCGAGTTGATGGTCACACTCGACCAACATTTAGAGATGGTAATGGTGCTTTCTGATTGTGTGGCCAGACCAATCAGTCCTCCCGCTCCCATGTGGTTGGCCTGAATGCTGCCAGTGACATG
>CAMZHP010000011.1 GCA_947306845.1 uncultured Prevotellaceae bacterium | reverse complement strand
CGTCGTCCGGCTTTGCTGCTGCTGATGCGCCTGAACCATTTGTATTTCTGGGTGTAGTCGCGGTCGGGGAGGGGGAACAGTCCCTTCTGGGTCAGTTCGGCGACACATTGTTCCAGATAGCGGCCGTTGTGTGTCAGGGTGATGACGTTGTACAGATAGTCCATGGTCAACTGGTCGATGCGGCGCTGCATCGCCTCGCGCTCTGCGAGTGGCAGGGTATCGGTGCGCTCCACTAATCTGTAAAGAACGCCCTTGGTGTCTTCCAACCGCTTCTTCACCCATTCCTTGTCGTACTTGCGGGTGATGGAATGACCGCTGTTGCGGTAATAATAGGCCTTCGCGTTGGTAGAGTACACCTTCTCGGCACGGAGGAAGAGTTCGGGGGTGAACTCCTCGTCCTCGTGCAGGATGCCGGAAGTGAAGCGGAGGTTGACCAATGTCTTTTTCCTAAAGATATAGCCGCAGGCGGAGGCCCGCAGGTTGTTGTGACGCATATACTCCGCGCCCTCCATGGGACCCTCATACTCCACCGTCGTGTTGCGTTCCTCCTTGTCTGACAAGTGGAAAGCCACGATGTCGGGGTCTTTCTGGCGCACGATGTCGAGGCACTGCTCATAAATGCTGGTGTTGAGCAGGTCGTCGCCATCAACGAACTGGATGAACGTGCCGCGGCAGGCTTCTATGCCGAGGTTGCGCGCCGCGCTCAGTCCCTGGTTTTGCTGGCGGATATAGAGGATGTCATTCCATTTCTCACGGAGTGTCTCCAGTGGCGACTCCTCAGAGCCATCGTCGATGACAATGATCTCGCGTTCCTCTGGGGTGAGCGAGAGGGCGAGGATGCTGTCGATGCACGCGCCGAGCAACTGTGGGGGCAGGTTGTAGTAGGTGACGATGAAACTGATCAGTGGTTGCTGCGCCGAGGCAGAAGAAGCCGGTGGATTTTGCATAGATTCTTGATTCCTAATAGGTTGAGCATTCTGAGTTTGAGTTGTGTCTTATGACTGACTGGCAGGTGGCGCCTGTCGGAGGAAGAGAACTTGGGCACGGGGATGATGGGTGTCTGCCGGGTGAATCGGTACACATCGAGTTGGATATTGAGCACATGGCTGTAGTATTCGGTGAGCTGGTTGGCGAGACCCAGGTCGTGAAGTTGCTGCACATGGGCATCGAGCAGATCGGGGAGTCCCCTGCCGTCTGGATCCATGGTGATGCCGTCAGGATTGCTGGCGTAGTAGTAAAGTCCTTCCTCGGTGGTGGCGACTAGATGGGCTTTCCTGAGCAGCATGGGCAGGGTGTGGGCATCCTCGTAGAGCCGGTTGGCGGGGTAGCGGATTCCGTCAAAGAGTCGTCTGACATAGATCTTGTTCCATGCGAAGGTATGGGCGTACGCCTTTCCCTCCAGCCAATATTTCTTCATGTCGCTGTATTCACGGGCACCGAACTTAATGGTTGTCTGATCGGGGCCGCCGTAATGCCAGCAGACGGGGTATTCAAGGATGTCGTAGTCAGGGTGGGCACTGAGGCGTGTCATCAGAATCGACAACGTGTTGTCGCCCAAAAAATCGTCGCTGTCGATGAAGGTGATGTAGTCACCACGTGCGATGTCGATGCCGGCGTTGCGGGCAGAGGACAAACCGCCGTTGCCCTTGTGGATGACGCGGATGCGGCTGTCGCGTCCCGCATACTCGTCGCAGATGGCACCCGACCTATCACGCGAACCGTCATCCACTAAGATCAGCTCGTAGTCAGAGAACGACTGTCCAAGCACGCTGTCGATGCAGCGGGCCAGCGTGTTCTCCACACCATATACGGGGATGACGATGCTTAGTTTCATTCTTTTTGCAAAGATAGTGAAAGCCGAATGCAATGCAAAATAAAAAAGCATTTTTTTGATTTAGCATTGCTGAGGCGCATCCTATCTTCGACAAGGTCAAAGATAGTGAAAGCCGAATGCAATGCAAAATAAAAAAGACATTTTTTGATTTTGTATGGCCACAAAATAAAATCCATGATTCCTCGTTTTTAAAGAAAGCATCATGGAAAAGACAGACAAGGCAAAAGGCTATTCCCATATTTTGAAGTACACCGGACTGTTTGGCGGTGTGCAGGGACTGAACATCCTGGTGGGCATCATCCGCAACAAGTTGGTGGCGGTGATTCTCGGCCCGTCAGGCATGGGACTTATCTCGCTGTTCAACTCCACCATCAACCTGTTGTCCAACTCCACCAATCTCGGCATCCCCATCAGTGCGGTGAAGAACATCTCCGAGGCCAACGCCCGTGAGGACCGCGCCGCCCTGGAGCACCTCGTAGTCACGGTGCGCTCATGGTGCCTGCTCACGGCATTGGCAGGTGTCGTGCTTTGTATCGCCCTCAGTTCGCTGCTTAGTTATTGGACCTTCGGTTGGGGCAACCACACCCTGCATTTCATCCTTCTGTCGCCCATCGTGGGCATGCTGGCCGTCACAGGCGGTGAGATGGCCATCCTCAAGGGGATGCGGCGGTTGCGACCCCTTGCGCTCGTCTCAGTGTGGCATGTCATATTGGCATTGGTCATCACGGTGCCGCTCTATTATTTCTTTGGAGAGACGGCCATCGTCCCCTCACTGCTTGTCATGGCTTTGGTGCAGATGCTGCTCACGCTCAGTTTCTCCCTGCGCCTGTTCCCGCTGTGTTTCCGTGGTGGGCGGCGACAGCTCCGTGAGGGGTCGGGCATGGTGAGGTTGGGCATGGCCTTTGTCATCGCCGGCATTTTGGGCAGCGGCGCGGAGTTCCTCATCCGTTCGTTCCTCAGTTACAGTGCTTCCTTGGAGACAGTCGGCCTCTACACGGCAGGATATATGATGATTATGACCTATGCTGGTGTGGCGTTCTCTTCTTTGGAGAGCGACTATTTCCCACGTCTGTCGGCCAGCAATAAGCATCTCACCACCACCAACACCGTGGTCAACCGCCAGATAGAGGTGTCGCTGCTGCTCGTCTCGCCGCTCCTCGTTTTCTTCACCATCGCTATGCCCATACTCCTGCCTATGCTTTACAGCGGGAAGTTCTCGCCGGCTATCGGCATGATGCAGGTGATGGTCATCGCCATCTATTTCAGAGCCATCAAACTCCCAATGGCATATTTGCCATTGGCGAAGGGTGACTCCTATTCCTATCTCCTGCTCGAAGCCATCTACGACATCCTGCTTGTCGTGGCGGTGGTCTTCGCCTTCCGCTGGTGGGGTCTCACAGGATGCGGAATCGCCATCACCGCCGTGGGTATCCTCGACTTCCTCATCATCCTCTTTTATACGGGGTGGAGATATGGCTACCATATCTCAAAGCATGTGCTTCTGTATGCCTCTATCCAATTGCCTTTCGGCATCCTCGCCTATCTTGTCACCTTCGTCCGCCAGCCTTGGGCATATTGGACGGCGGGCATCTTAATCGGCCTTGTCAGTACGGCGGTGTCGTTGCATATCCTTCGTCAGAAAACCAACTTGTGGGAGTCGCTCACGGCAAAAGTGAAAAGGAGACTGGGCCGTGGCTAAGGTGACAGTGTTGATGGCATGTTGGAACGCCGCAGGATATGTGGAGAAAGCGCTTGACTCGCTGCTCTGCCAAACCCATCTGGACCTTCAGGTGGTGTGTGTGGATGATGCCTCCACCGACAACACGTTGGATATCCTTCGGCGGTATGCGGCAAAGGACTCCCGCATACATGTCGTCTCATTGAGCGAGAATGGTGGACAGGCCCATGCCCGCAATGTGGCGCTTGCCAGGGCAGAGGGGGAGTATGTCTGCATGCTCGACAGTGATGACTGGATGTCGCCGGATGCTTTGGAGCAGGCCGTTGCCGTATTCGATGCGCATCCCGATACCGATTGTGTGCTCTTCCAGGTGGAGGAGGTGTATGCCGACCATACGCGCCGTTATCCATTGCCCAGTTTTGAGCGGATGACGGGGGAAGAGGCTTTCGAGGCGAGCCTGACTTGGACGCTCCATGGATTGTATATGGTCAGGGCGGAATTGCATAGGAAATACCCCTACGATGAGACTACGCGTGCTTACAGCGATGACAATACGACACGCATCCATTATCTGCACTCGCATGAGGTGAGGCAGTGCGGCGGTATTTATTTCTATCGTCAACATGCGGCTTCAGTCACACATGGCGTGAGCGTGCGCCGTTTCGACCATCTGCGCGCCAATGAGAGCATGCGCCGGCAAATAGAGGAAGCGGGTGCTGATGAACGTTTGCTCGACATCTATGAGAGGATGAGGTGGCTCAATCTCATCGATATTTATATGTTTTATTATAAAAACAGGAACAAACTGTCTGCCACCGACCGTTCCTATGGTTTGGCGGAGATGAAGCGGGTATGGCAAGGCATCGAGCGATGGCGCATCCCGCGCTCCCTTTTTTTTAAGCCAGGATATATGCCGCTTCGTCCATGGTGGCTCTTTCGCATGCAGGAGGAGGTATATTTCACGTTGAGAAAGTGGATGGGAAAAAATTGATAGAAAAAAATGGCTCGTTTTTTTGTCTTTCCGATTGGAATCACTAACTTTGCATGAATAATCTCCTCTTCCACCTGAAAACAAGGAAAGATGACGCTAATCATTGTTGCAATCCTGCTCCTGAGTTTCGTGCTCATTGCTACAGAGCATCTCACCAATGTCAACAAGGCGGCGGTGGCCATCTTCGCCGGCACAGTGGGATGGGTGCTCTACATCTGCTATGGGACTGACTTCGTCATGCATGAGCACCAGGGGGAATATATCGGTTTCCTCAATGGCGCCGTGGCGACAAGCACGGCAGTGAAGCAATACATCGCTCAGAACATCTTTCTTGAATATGTGGGAAAAGCGGCAGAGATTGTCCTCTTCCTGCTTTCCACCATGACCATCGTAGAAATCCTCAACAACAACGGATGCTTCGATTTCCTAACACCGATGGTCAGAACGCGCAATAGCCAACGACTGTTGTGGACACTGACGGCTGCTACTTTCTTCATCTCCGCCAATCTTGACAACCTTTCCACCACATCGCTCATGCTGGTGGTGACACATAATCTGGTGTCAGACAGAAAGGCGCGGTTTATCTATGGAAGTGCCGTAGTGCTTGCCGCCAATGCAGGAGGAGCCATGACGGTGATCGGTGATCCAGCAGGCGTCGTCCTGTGGAACATGGGCGCAGTCACGGCCACCAACTTCTCCATGTCACTGCTCCTTCCGTGCCTCGCAGCATGGGCCTTGCCCACTTTCCTGCTCAGCAGGATGCTGCCGGAGAGAGTGAGCATAACATGGAAGCCCATGCCGTTCAGGGGTGATGACACCAATCTCAATGTGTGGCAGCGTGCCCTCATGCTCTTTGTAGGTATCGGTGGACTGTGGTTCATCCCCACCTTTCATAATATTACCAAGCTCAGCCCGTTTCTGGGTGCCCTGTGTGTGCTCTCGGTGCTCTGGATTGTCAACGAGATATTCAACCACAGACTTTACAATGTCAACAAAATGACTGAACGGAGGATGCCGCAGGCGCTCCAATATGGGGTATTGCAAATGATCCTCTATGTGATGGGACTGATGCTCGCCGTAGGCGTAGTAGAGGAGACCGGGGCCGTGAGATGGCTCGCTGACCACTGCGATGCCTATATCCATAATATCTGGGTGATGGGAGCACTGGCAGGACTGGTGAGCTCGTCGCTTGACAATTTTGCCACGGCACTAAGTTTCTTCTCGCTTCACACCGTAGAGGAAGTGATTCCCACGGGAGACGCCTATCAGGCCTCGTTCGCAGTCAATGGCTATTACTGGAAGGTGATCGCCTATTGTGCGGCTCTCACTGGCAATGTGCTTGCCATCGGTTCAATGAGTGGGGTAGCCCTGCTCAAGATGGAGCGCATGCCGATGATGTGGTATCTGAAGAATGTGGGCATCAAGGCTCTCGCCGGATGGGCATTGGGATTGGTCATCATGGTCTGCACTGCCCTCTGGCTGTGAGAAATCGAAGACAGAAAATCGAAAAACGAAGGCCAAAGCCTGAAAAATGAAGGGCAAAGCCTGAAAATCGAAGGCTAAAGCCTGAAAAACGAAGGCTAAAGCCTGATAATTGAAGGCCGAAGCCTATAAAATGAGAAAAGATGTTTCTCCGTATGAACGCGTTTTGCGCGTTCCCTCAAATCTAAGCAATCTTTAACCTAAATAATTATGGCAAGAATCAACACAATAGGCGTACTGACCTCGGGCGGAGATGCGCCGGGCATGAACGCCGCCATCCGTGCCGTCACCCGTGCCGGCATTTGCAATGGCTTTAAAATCATGGGTATCTACAGGGGTTATGACGGTCTCATCAATGATGAAATCCAACCCTTCTCTACAGAGAATGTCAGTGGCATCATCATGTCGGGAGGAACGATTCTCAAAACAGCTCGCAGCAAGGAATTCCAAACTCCAGAGGGTAGGCAGAAAGCTTATGACAACATGGTGAAGCGAGGCATCGACGCCCTCATCGTTATCGGCGGAAACGGTTCACTGACAGGAGCCATGGAGTTTGCCAGGGAATTCGACGTGTGCTGCATCGGACTGCCCGGTACCATCGACAACGACCTCTATGGCACCGACTCCACCATCGGTTACGACACGACGATGAACACCATCATGGACTGTGTCGACCGCATTCGTGATACGGCTCAGAGTCATGAGCGCATCTTCTTCATTGAGGTAATGGGACGTGATGCGGGATTCCTCGCACAAAACAGCGCCATCGCCAGCGGAGCAGAGGCCGCCATCATCCCCGAGGAATCGGTGCATGTCGACCAGCTTGCAAGGTTCATGGAGCGTGGCATCCGCAAGTCGAAAAAAAGCTGTATTGTCATCGTCTCGGAGAGTCCCAAATGCGGTGCCCTCTATTATGCTGACCGCGTCCGCAAGGAATTCCCCAATTTCGACGTGCGTGTGTCCATCCTCGGACACCTGCAGCGTGGCGGACGGCCCACTGCCCACGACCGCATCCTGGCCAGCCGAACAGGTGTGGGAGCCATTGAGGCCATCATCCAGGGACAGCGTAATGTCATGGTGGGCGTGCGCAACAATGAGATTGTCTATGTACCTCTCATCGAGGCCATACGAAGCGATAAGCCTTTCGACAAAAAGCTCATCAAGGTGCTCGATGAACTGAGCATATAAACGGGCTCAAACAACAAAATAGCATAGGGGAAATACTCGGCAAAATTGTCGGACGAGGAATTTTCCTCCCGATTTATTTGTGGGTAAGGATTTTTTTTGCTATTTTTGCGAATCACTTTTGATACAATTAAATTTAATATCTAAAATACAAGCTTATGTCACAACTTAATGGACGCATTTCCCAGATCATCGGTCCGGTGATAGATGTCAGATACGACACCAACGGACAGGATCCGGAGAAAGTGCTACCCAAGATTCATGATGCGCTCAAGATTGTCAGACCCGACGGACGCGACCTCATCGTGGAGGTGCAGCAGCACATCGGTGAGGACACCGTAAGATGTGTTGCCATGGACAACACCGACGGATTGAGACGCGACCTCGTGGCCATCACCACAGGATCGCCCATCCTCATGCCGGCTGGCGACCAGATCAAGGGACGCATGCTCAATGTTATCGGACAGCCCATCGACGGTATGGCTCAACTCGACATGAAGGGGGCATACCCCATTCACCGAGAGGCTCCCAAATTTGACGAACTCTCCACGCAAAAGGAAATGCTCTCTACCGGCATCAAGGTGATCGACTTGCTAGAGCCTTATATGAAAGGTGGAAAAATCGGACTCTTCGGAGGCGCCGGCGTTGGCAAGACCGTGCTCATCATGGAGCTGATCAACAACATTGCAAAGGGACACAACGGCTACTCGGTCTTCGCTGGAGTGGGAGAGCGTACCCGTGAGGGCAACGACCTTATCCGAGAGATGATTGAGTCGGGTGTCGTGCGCTATGGCGAGAAATTCAAGAAGGCGATGGACGAGGGCAAATGGGACCTCTCACTCGTCGACCCGGAGGAACTCAAGAAGAGCCAGGCCACACTGGTATACGGACAGATGAATGAGCCTCCAGGGGCACGTGCCTCCGTGGCTCTCTCAGGACTGACTGTGGCAGAGGAATTCCGTGACAATGGTGGAAAGGACGGCGAGGCTGCCGACATCCTCTTCTTCATCGACAACATCTTCCGATTCACCCAGGCAGGTTCTGAGGTGTCGGCTCTGCTCGGACGTATGCCGTCGGCCGTGGGCTATCAGCCTACACTGGCTTCGGAGATGGGTACGATGCAGGAGCGCATCACCTCCACAAAGCGAGGCTCCATCACCTCCGTGCAGGCAGTATATGTGCCTGCCGATGACCTCACCGACCCGGCACCGGCTACGACCTTCACTCACCTGGACGCTACCACTGAGCTGAGCCGAAAAATCACGGAGCTGGGTATCTACCCCGCCGTCGATCCTCTCGGCAGTACATCACGTATCCTCGACCCGCTCATCGTGGGCAAGGAGCACTATGATTGCGCACAGCGTGTAAAGCAGATTCTGCAGCGCTACAAGGAACTTCAGGACATCATCGCCATCCTCGGCATGGATGAGTTGTCGGATGAGGATAAGCTCACCGTCAACCGTGCCCGCCGTGTGCAGCGATTCCTCTCGCAACCATTCTCGGTGGCAGAGCAGTTCACCGGCGTCAAGGGTGTCATGGTTTCTATCGAGGATACCATCAAGGGCTTCAATATGATTCTCGACGGAGAGGTGGACTACCTGCCCGAGCAGGCATTCCTCAATGTCGGAACCATCGAGGATGCCATCGAGAAGGGTAAGAAACTCCTTGAGCAGGCCAAGGGATAAGCGGCGACAGTACGACATAGACAAGAATGCCTTATGCTCAATCTCAGAATCGTCTCTCCCGAGAATGTGGCCTACAATGGTGAGGCCGAGTCTGTCAAGGTGCCTGGCATCCTGGGCAGCTTCGAGATACTCAATAACCACGCTCCCATCATTTCCGCGCTCCAGAAAGGAGTGGTGGAATATGTCAACAGTGAGGGCCGTCATCAGCTGGACATCAACGGCGGTTTCGTCGAGGTGAAGAAAAACCTGGTGAGCCTTTGCGTGGAGGTGATATGAGCGCAGGGTTCCTCGACGTGGCCTCACGGCAGTATTGGAAACATGCACTGTGGCTCACGGCAGGCATCACGCTCATCGCACTGCTGGCTGCCAATGTCATGTACGCACCGGTCGACATTTCTAGTGTCGTGGTGGCAGTGCTCTTCTCGCTGCTCTCAGGTGGTGCCATGGCGATGGTCATCAAGCATGTGGCAACACAAAGGAAACCATGTCTCGGCACCTTCCTGACCTATGCCACTCTTAGGATTGTTGTGGCGCTCGCACTCATCGCGGGATATATGATGGTGACGGGCTTGCGTGGCAGACAGCTTCTGCCGTTTGTCATCCTGCTGTCGGTCTACTTCATCCTACTCGACGCACTCGATGCCTGGTATATGGTTAGGGTGCAGAAGGCTCTGGAGAGCGAACCATGAGTCCGTTGGTCGTCTTTGTTGCAGTACTGGTGTTCACGCTGCTCACTATGGGGTATGTCAAAGGTATCCGCACCGTGGCACGCCACTCACCCGACAATCTTGTCAGGTTCCACTTCATCATGTCGGCCGTGAGGTTTATCTTCGCTATTACAGCGGTGGGAATTTTCGCTTTGCTGTCACCCTCCAGGGAGGAGACAATGCATTTCGCGGCACTCATACTCGGTCTCTACCTGACGATGCTTGTCGTCACGATTATATTTAAACAATAGTAGTAAAGAAATGAAATACATCAGACAATTGCTTGGCCTCATAGGGCTGCTTTGGGTGGCGGTGCCAGCCTTGGCGGCAGAGGGTGAGGAGTCGAAACTGGATATCTCGCATGTCGTGCTTGAGCATATCAAGGACTCCTATGAATGGCACGTCACCGACATCGGCGACAAACCCATCGTCATCCATCTCCCCGTCATCGTGCGTAGCAGCACTTCTGGATGGCATGTGTATTGCTCTTCCGAATTTGAGCACCATGCCGATGCCAATGGTTACAGGCAGGGCCCCGACAACTTCGTCATTGCCACGCAGGGCGACAATGCTGGCAAAGTGGTGGAACTGGTGGGTGGCGAGGAGAAACGTCCTTTCGACATCTCCATCACCAAGACGGTGGCGACGATGTTCATCAGTGTCATCGTGCTGCTCCTATGCATCCTCATACCTGCAAGGTGGTACAGACGCCACAAGGCCAGCGACGAGGCTCCTGGGGGCTTCACCGGCTTCATTGAGATGCTCGTGATGTATGTGGTAGATGAGATCATCAAGCCTGGCGTTGGCAAGGGATACGAGAAATACTGTCCCTACCTGCTCACTTGCTTCTTCTTCATCTTCACCTGCAACATCATGGGACTCATCCCGTTCCCTCCGGGTGGAGGAAATGTGACAGGCAACATCGCCATCACGTTCTTCCTCGCCCTCTGCACCTTCGTCATCGTGCAGTTCAGTGGCAACAAGCATTATTGGAAAGATATCTTCTGGCCTGATGTGCCATTGGCACTCAAGGCCTTCCCGCTCATCCCGGCGATAGAGTTTGTAGGCATCTTCACAAAGCCTTTCGCACTCATGATCCGTCTCTTTGCCAACATCATGGCAGGGCATGCAATTGCCATTTCATTGGTGTGCATCATCTTCCTCGTAGCCACCAAGGCTGTCGGGGTCTTCCTTGGAATGAGTGCGGTAAGTGTCATCATGAGTGTGTTCATGTCCACCCTCGAGGTGCTTGTCTGTTTTATCCAGGCCATGGTGTTCACCATGCTCAGCGCCATCTTTATCGGACTCGCACGCCACGAGCCGGAGCATGAATAGGAAAGTATAGTCAGAGATAAAAAGATAATAAGAGTAATGTCTACACTCCTAGTCTCCTACACTCCTAAACTCCTACACTCCAAAACTCCTTAAAAATATAATAATCAACAAACATATTAACATTTTAAAATTTACAACTATGATTTCATTATTGTTAGCAGTAGAAGGCATTGCAAAGTTCGGTGCAGCTGTGGGCGCAGGTCTCGCAGCTATCGGTGCAGGTATTGGTATCGGCAGAATCGGCGGTCAGGCCATGGATGCCATGGCACGTCAGCCTGAAGTGATGAACAAGCTGTTCACCAACATGATTGTGGCTGCCGCCCTCATCGAGGGTGTCGCACTCTTCGCAGCCGTTATCGCATTCCTCTGCGTAGGATAAGAAACCTGTCCGCTTTTTTCACAACCAATCGTTTAGAAGCGTATGGATTTATTGATTCCGAGTAGTGGCTTGCTTTTCTGGATGACCATCACGTTCTTTGTGGTGCTGTTCATTCTGTGGAAGTGGGGCTTCCCTGCCATCACCGACATGGTGAGGGAGCGCAAGGCTTTCATCGATGACAGCCTGCATAAGGCACATGAGGCCAATGAGAAACTAGCCAACATACAACAAGAAGGTGAATCCATTCTGCAGGAGGCTCGCGGTGAGCAGGCACGCATCCTCAAGGAGGCGGCTGAGACTCGCGACGCCATCGTGGGCAAGGCTCAGGACAAGGCAAAGGCCGAGGGCGCACGCCTCATCTCAGAGGCCAAGGCTGAGGCTGAGAATGAGAGACAGAACGCCATCAACGACATCCGCTCGCAGGTGGCCCAGCTCTCTGTCCAAATCGCTGAGAAAGTGCTTCGCGAAAAACTGTCGACCGACAAGGCGCAGATGGATTTTATCGACCGACTGCTCGATGAGGTTGAAGTCGGCAACAACAAGAAGTGACCGCCATGGAGATAGGTGTAATATCGGTACGTTATGCACGGGCGCTGCTCAAAAGCGCTACGGAGCAAAGAATCGAGGAGAGGGTTTACCGAGAGATGCAGTCGCTTGTGCAGAGTTATCTCAAAGTTCCTCAGCTCAGGTTCACCATCGACAATCCCATGCTCGCAAAAGAACAGAAGAAGAAACTTCTGGCAACGGCTTGCGGGAGCGAGATCGCACCCCTCACACGACGGTTCATCGACTTGGTTGTCGACAAGGGCAGGGAGAGCAACATGCAGTTCATGGCTGCCTCCTACATCACTCTCTACAGAAAGCAGAAAAACATTACGCGCGGAAGACTCATCACCGCTGTACCTGTCACCGCTGACATCGAGCGGAAGATGAGGCAGAAGGTGGAGGGAAAAACAAATGGTACCGTGGAGTTTCAGACGGAGACCAACCCCGAGATCATCGGAGGGTATATTCTCGAATATGATACCTACAGACTGGATGCAAGCATCCAAAACCAACTCCGCAACATTCTCACACAGCTGAGGTGACACACCTCAAGTTATTCATTTTTTCACAAGTAAAAGTATAATCAATGGCAGACAAAATAAAACCAAGCGAAGTTTCCGAGGTGCTGCTCCAGCAACTGCGAGAGATCAACAGCAAGGAACAGTTCGAGGAAGTGGGTACCGTGCTCGAGGTGAGCGACGGTGTGGCCCGCATCTACGGACTTAAAAACGCAGAGGCCAACGAACTGCTCGAGTTTGAGAACGGCACCATGGCTATCGTCATGAACCTCGAGGAGGACAACGTGGGATGCGTGTTGCTTGGCACCACCTCCGGCATCAAGGAGGGCATGGTGGCGAAGCGCACCAACCGTATTGCCTCCATCCGCGTGAATGACAACATGCTCGGACGTGTCATCAACCCGCTCGGACAGGCCATCGACGGCAAAGGCGACATCGACCTCACGGGAGCTTTCGAGATGCCGCTCGACAGAAAGGCGCCGGGCGTGATCTACCGACAGCCCGTGAAGGAGCCGCTGCAGACCGGACTCAAGGCTGTGGACTCGATGATTCCCATCGGGCGCGGACAACGTGAGCTCATCATCGGCGACAGACAGACAGGAAAGACAGCCATCGCTGTCGACACCATCATCAACCAGAAAAGTTTCTATGAGGCTGGAAAGCCAGTCTACTGCATCTATGTGGCCATCGGACAAAAAGCATCAACCGTGGCTGCACTTGTGCAGAACCTGAAGGAGCATGGAGCCATGCCCTATACCATCATCGTGTCGGCTACTGCCGCCGACCCGGCTGCCATGCAGTACTATGCTCCCTTTGCAGGTGCTGCCATCGGTGAGTATTTCCGCGACAGGGGCGAGTCGGCACTGGTAGTCTATGATGACCTATCCAAGCAGGCTGTGGCTTACCGTGAGGTGTCGCTGATTCTCCGCCGTCCATCAGGACGTGAGGCCTATCCGGGCGACGTGTTCTACCTCCACAGCCGTCTGTTGGAGCGTGCCGCACGTATCAATGACCAGCAGGAGGTGGCAGTGCAGATGAACGACCTGCCCGAGTGCATGCGCGGACATGTGAAGGGTGGTGGCTCTCTTACCGCTCTGCCCATCATCGAGACACAGGCAGGTGACGTGTCAGCATATATCCCCACCAATGTCATCTCCATCACCGACGGACAGATATATCTCGAGAGCGACCTCTTCAATCAGGGCTTCCGTCCCGCCATCAACGTGGGTATCTCCGTGAGCCGTGTGGGTGGTTCGGCACAGATCAAGAGTATGAAGAAGGTAGCCGGAACACTTAAAATTGATATGGCACAGTATCGAGAGTTGGAGGCTTTCTCCAAGTTCTCAAGCGATATGGATGCCGTCACCGCTATGACCCTTGACCGAGGCAGGAAGAACAACCAGTTGCTTATCCAACCTCAATATAGCCCCATGCCCGTGGGTGAGCAGATCGCCATCCTTTATTGCGGCACACGAGGACTGATGGCCGAAGTGCCTGTCACCGAGGTCAGACGTTGTCAGGAACTCTTCCTCGAGAAGATGCGCTCTACACACAGCGAGACCCTCGCCGTATTGGGAAGTGGCAAGATTGATGACGACTGCATCAAGGTGATTGAGGAAGCCATGGCGGACATCGCAGGACAATTTAAGAACTAACAGCCTATGCCGTCGCTCAAGGAGATAAAAAACCGCATTGCGTCTGTCAACAGTACGCGGAAGATTACGAGTGCCATGAAGATGGTGGCTTCCTCAAAACTGCATCACGCACAAGTGCAGATTGAGAGGATGCTTCCCTATGAGAGCATGCTCGAGCATATCCTCAAAACTTTCATCGCCTCCGATGCCGACGCTCATTCCATCTTCGAGTATCAGCGTGAGGTAAAAAGGGTGGCACTCCTCGTCTTCGCGTCAAACAGCAGCCTGTGCGGTGGCTTCAACTCCAACATCATCAAACTCATGCAGCAGGCCCTGGAGAACTATGAGCACCTCGGACGCGACAACATCGTCATCTATCCCATCGGGCGCAAGGTAGCGGAGAAAGTGGCCAAACTGGGTTACCAGTCTGCTGGTGACTTCACCGCCCTTGCCGACAAACCCAATTCGGTGGACTGCATCAACATCGCCACTGAACTGGGCAGGAAATTCCGGTTGGGAGAAATTGACAAGGTGGAACTCATCTACCATCATTTCAAAAGTGCTGGTTCGCAGGTGCTCACCCGAAAGACGCTCTTACCCATCGACCTGGAGTCGGAATTGGAGTCCGACCATGAGCGTGACCTGACGTCGAACATCATCACGAAAAAGGCGCAGGACTATCTCAAGAAACGTAAGAAGAGGCATGAGGATGCGGAGTCGGAGGAAACGAAGCCACTTAATGATAACTTCATCGTTGAGCCAGACATGGACACGGTGCTGGGGATTCTCATCCCGAAATACGCCCACTTGATGGTTTACACCGCCTTGCTTGACAGCAATGCCTCAGAGCATGCCGCGAGGATGGTGGCCATGCAGACGGCCACTGACAATGCGGATGAGCTGCTGCGTGAGCTCAACCTGCAGTACAACAAGAGCCGTCAGCAGGCCATTACAAATGAGCTGCTCGACATCGTGGGAGGGTCAGTGAATAACTAATATGAAATTTTCTATCATCGGCACAGGGGCCATCGGTGGCTTCTATGGTGCCAGGCTCGCACGTGCCGGACATGACGTGCATTTTCTGCTGCACAGTGACTATGACTTCGTGGCAGAGCATGGATTGCAGGTGGACTCATGCGATGGCAGTTTCCACCTGCAGTCTCCGTATATTTACCGCTCCACGGCGGACATGCCTGAGAGTGATGTCGTGTTGGTCGCTCTCAAGTCGGTCAACAATCATCTGTTGCCTGATTTGCTGCGACCGCTGCTTCATGAGCGCACTCTTGTCGTACTGATACAGAACGGCATCGGACTGGAGCATGATCTCCAACAGCATTTCCCCGACTTGTGGCTGGCGGCAGGACTGGCTTTCATCTGCTCATCGAAGACAGAGCCTGGGCGCATTTCTCACCAATGCTATGGCAGCATCAATTTCGGCAACTATTCCTGCAAAGACGAAGAACTGATGTCGCGCACCGTGGAGGCCTTCCGCGAGGCAGGCATCGAGGCTAATCTGGTGGAGTATTATCAGGCAAGGTGGAAGAAAGCGGTTTGGAACATGCCGTTCAACGGCATGACGGTAGCATTGCATACACAGACTGACCGCCTGCTGGCTAATCCCGTCACGGAACGGTTGATCTTTGAGCAGATGATGGAGGTCATCGGTGCCGCTCAGCATCTAGGGGTCACAGGCCTGGATGAGGAGTTCGCACACAAAATGATTGCCACGACACGTGTCATGACACCTTATTCACCCAGCATGCGTCTGGATTATGATTTCCACCGCCCGATGGAAATCTATTACCTCTACACCCGTCCCATTGAGGAGGCGCGTGCCGCCGGTTACGACATGCCCCGGCTCGCCATGCTTGAGGCTGAGCTCCGCTTCTTGTCAGATGTATAACTAGGGAGACCAAGAACTGGTCTCCCTAGTCTTTCTAGTCTCCCTAGTCCTCCTAGTCCCCCTAGATTCCCTAGTCCCCCTAGATCATTTAAAAGAGAATGCCGACGACTTGCCGCTGACATTCTGGAATTGTCCCTTGTATTGACCGTTTTTGTAGGTGCCCACCAGATCGCCTGTCACTGTTCCGTCATTACTGCTCACGCGAAGCACCAGACGGCCCGACGATGGGTCGTAGGAGACGAGTTTCACGTCACGGTTCTCATTCGATCCTGCCCCTAGTTCCTTGCTGTTGGTGGTGTACATCAAGGAACCACTATTGGTGTCCATCGACAGGCGGGTAGCCCAACCGCCCATCAGTCCCTCTACCACGAAAGAAAGTGATTCTCCGACAGATTGGTGACGGCCGTTGTTTTTGACAAATTCGTCATACTCGTTGCCGGTGGGAATGAAGGAAGCCATGAACTCTTCCTTGGTGATACCTTTGATGTTGAGCCGCTGACCAGTCTCGCTCTCCATGCTCGAACCTAGTTTTTTTGTCCTCACGGTTACCGTCTCTCCTGCTTTCACGTCGATGCCCAGCACCTCCTCGGTAGCCATTTCACCGCCTCCCCAGTAGCCTTCCTTGTAGATGATGCTCCATGCATTGCCGGGAATGTCGATGGATGAGGAGTTCTTTACTTTGAATATCGCACCTTTGGAGGATACCCATTCGCCTTCGTAATAGTCATCACCCCATGTGCCGGTGTTGACAATGGTGAGGGCGGATTTCACCTTGTTGTTGAACTCCTCATACAAGTAGTCGGCGAGCCCTTTGTTGGCCATGCGCTCAGCTTGTTCAGCATCGGTAAGGCCTGCTTTCCATTGTCCTGTCTTCTTGGCAAATGCCAACTCGGCGGCGGGGTAGGCGAAGAGGCCGTGTGACGATTGGATGATGTATTCGCCATTGGCATCCTCACTTACCTGCAGATCAATTCCCTTGTCCAAGGTGAGGGTTGTGAGCTTTTGTGCCTCGTCTGTTGCGATGACAAGGCTGTCGGCATTGTAAGAAACTGCCAGCGACTCAGCTTTTTCGGCATTGGGATACATCCGTGCGATGGCGGCACGGTCGCCATTGGCGACAGCTGTGGCAAACTCTTCGGCAAAGGCCTTGATTCTATTGTCGTCCGAGCAAGAAGCCATCAGTAGGGCGATGCAGCCAGCCATGCTGGCCATTATCCATCTTTTCATTTTTCGTCTATATTAAAGTGTCCTGTGAATTCGATGTGACTACGCTGACGGGGCGTGACGCTCACTGCTGCGTTGCCACCGTCGAATAAGGTGATGATGTAGCTGTAAGAGTCCTCTGTGTCAACCGCATCGATGTAAATGATGTGCCGGTTGCGATGCGTACTGTCCACGAAGTATCCCGTGATGGGGGCTTTGAAACGTAGTCCCTTTCCGCCGCCGTAGGGAATGCTGTAGGCACGGCCGAAAAAGGGGAGGTCGGACTTCAGCGTGTCGCCATCTACCGTCACGCTATAGGGACTGGTGAGATTGATGACCCCAACAGGTCCTTGTGGCTGGGCACGGTCGATGTCGATGGTGTACAGGCGGTTGGCTAGTCCCTCCTCTATTTTTGCATTCGTCAGGGCCAGTTGCTCAGCTTTGGCTTTCCTTGCAGCCTCCGACGTGGCACAGCTTGTCTGCAGCATAAGCAACATCAAGAAAAAGATGGAGCAGCAACTTGTCAGACATATCCATTGTAGTTTTTTTCTCTTCATCGTTGATTGGTTTTTCAGTATTGATGGGGTAGTTGTTGGGGTCCTTTTCTGTAAAAACTATACATGAGTTAAGCATGAGTGATTCACAAATTTTCTTTCTGTCGTTATCCCGCTACGATGTCAAATGCCTCCGTCATGTAGATGCCCAACTTGAGAGAGTAGTCGAAATCACCGACTTGGTTCCATGGAGCATTGTAATAGTGTATCTCTCTTACCACCACATCGTTTTTGTCGAAATATTTCTTGGAGATGATACGGTAGGTGAGCAGGGGCTGGTCAAACTCATAGAGCACCTCCGCCCTCACCGGTTTGCCGTACACACCATCACGCTTTGCTTCTTTTTTGCAGGCTTTCTTGTTCTTGTAGTCATAGCGTACCCACAACAGGTAACTCTTGGGCATGCGGTCGACACAGTCGCTGGCATTCACCACCATGGCATCATCTTCCACCACCATCTTGAAGGATTTTACTTGTGCGGATGCATCTATGCATGATAATAGCAAACAAAGCAAAGGAATAATAAATCTTTTCATAAGCAATCATAATTTGGTTTGTGCAAAAATACCACTTTATTTGGAACTACCAAAGAATGACTCGCAAAAAGAGGAAATAACTGAGACATCAAACCTCAAAAATATTGTTAATTATCACAAATAAAAGTAAGGCTGTTGAGAATAATTCCGTATTTTTGCCATTCATGCCTTATAACAAAATAAATAGACTGCGATGGATTTCGACCAACAACTATTCCTCAAGCACTTTCATAAGAACAAGAACTTGAATGTCAGCTCATCACCCTCATTGCGGCGCAATGAACAAATCCATTTCATGCTTTGCTTCGATGAACAGGGGCAGGCATACGTCAAGGTGGTGGACAAGAAGGGGGCGGAGGTGCGGACCGACTACCGACTCTACACCGATGAGTTGTTCAATGTGTTGCGCGCTATCGACAAGGCGCGGGAAGAGATGCGCGAGAAGATAGTATGGGGTGAGGAAAACGAGCGCGTCTATCTGTATCAGTGGCGCTGGGTGCTCTATGAACTGGTGCGATGCAACAATATCGTTGATGAGCAGATGCGGCCCCTACAGGTATCAGATACAACCCTCCAATTGAGGCTGCATATCTCTCAGAACGACAAGGGAGAGTATGCCACCGCTGTCGATGTGTTTGGCGACGGTATCGTTGCCGAGAAATTCCAACTCATTGCCGACAACTTTGTGCTCGCAGGCGACACCCTCTATCCATTGCGGCCTATCGGCGACAATTATGCATCCCTCCGTTATTTCCTGATCAGTTTTCCAGAAAATTGGGCAGAGGCCTACCTGTCAGTGTTCTTTTCCTATATGGAGAATGTCGTGCCGGTGTTTGGTGACTACAAATTGGTGTACAGTGACCAGTTGGTGACAACCATACCTACAATCATCTTCGAGAAAGTTGACGAGGACATGGCTCTCTACATGAGGTTGGTGCAGGGACTCGATGGATTCGAGCATGACTTCATGCAGCGCTTCGATCTCGTCTATGTGGCAAGGCTTACCATGGAGCGACAAATTCTCCTCCAGAGAATCGCTCACCGCGACAAGGTGCAGGATATCAAACAACTGCAAAACAAGATTCTCAAGTATGCAAGGTCGGCGGGTAAGAAGGAGGTGTATCAGGAGGATGACCTTTTTATCATCCCAGAGACCATTGCCGGTCCCTTCCTCCTTGGGGCACTCCCGGAAATCGTCCGCGATTATCGTATTGTGGGGTCGGAGAGCTTGAAACGCTACAAGGTGAAATCGGCACAGCCCAAGCTCAGCCTGAAGGTAGGATCAGGTATCGACTTTCTGGAAGGTACAGCTACAGTCAATATCGATGAGGAGCAGTTCTCGCTGCGAAATTTCCTCGCACAATACCGCAAAGACAAGTATATCACTCTCTCTGACGGAAACCGTGCCATCGTCGATGAGGGGTTCATGCGCCGGCTTGAGAGGCTCTATCGTCATGGTGCGAAGAAGGATGGTACGCTGCGTGTCAGTTTCTTTGACCTGCCTGAGGTAGAGGAGTTGATGCAGCAGCGAATGGAAGGGGCTGTTTTTGAGCATCACAGGGCGGTGTACGATGGCTTCAACCACCTCCATGAGCAACACATGCGCTTTCCTCAGGTGCAGGCCAAGCTCCGTGGCTATCAGCAGGAGGGCGTCAAGTGGATCAATTACCTTTATGAGAACAGCCTTGGAGGATGTCTTGCCGATGACATGGGACTTGGCAAGACGCTTCAGACTATTGCCATGCTCGCCCGCGTCTACCCTAAGGTCAGAAAGCCTTCGCTTGTGGTCATGCCACGGACGTTGTTGTTCAACTGGCAGGACGAATTGCAGAAATTTGCTCCCCAGCTCTCCTTCACTATCTATTATGGGGCGCAGCGTGACCAGAAAGTGGCGATGAAGAGTCAGTTGGTGCTCACCACTTACGCACTCGTGCGAAACGACATTGAAACACTATGCAAGAAGAAGTTCCACTACATTATTCTCGATGAGAGCCAGAACATCAAGAATGTATCGTCGCAGACCACCCAGGCAGTGATGCTTCTGCAAGGTGAGCATCGTCTCGCACTCAGTGGCACACCAATAGAGAATAATCTCACCGAACTTTACTCGCTGTTTCGCTTTCTCAATCCAGCCATGTTCGGATCTTTGGAAGAGTTCAACCGTGAGTACACCAACCCAATACAGCAGCAGGGTGACAAGGATACCATGAGTGCGCTCCGCCGCAAGATATTCCCCTTCGTGCTGAGGCGTATCAAGCGCGACGTGCTCACCGAACTGCCCGACCGCACGGAGCAGACACTCTATTGCGAGATGTCCGACGAGCAACTTAGATTCTATGAGCAGCGCAGGCAATACTACCATAGTCTGGTGAAAAAGGAGATACAGGCCAACGGCATTGCCAAGAGCCAGATGGTGATGTTCCAGGCTCTCAGCGAACTGCGCCGTATCGCTTCGGTTCCCGAGAGCCTGAGCGACGGACAGGTGCATTCTCCCAAGGTCGACTTGCTGATGGACAGTATCACCGAGGCCGCAGAGAACGGGCACAAGGTGGTGGTGTTCTTCAATTTCATAGCCGGCATCGAACTGGTCTGTGAGCGGCTGGAGCAACAGGGCATCGATTTCGCTACTATGACAGGTTCCACGCATGACCGCCGCAGTGTGGTTGAGCGGTTCCAGAACGACCCCCAGTGCATGGTGTTGCTCATGACCATGAAGACTGGCGGAGTGGGACTTAACCTCACGGTCGCCGATACGGTGTTCATCTTCGAGCCGTGGTGGAACCGAGCAGCTGAGGAACAGGCTATCAACCGCCTCCATCGTATCGGGCAGACGCAGAAGGTGATGAGTTACTCGGTCATCATGCGCGACACGATAGAGGAGAAAATACGCCAGTTGCAGGAGAAAAAACAGCTTCTCTTCGATGGCTTGATAGGGAGCGACACTACTACAACCAAGGTTCTTACCGAAGAGGATATTGATTTCATCCTCAGCTGATACTTTCTTATAAAACAAACACTACCGATATGTTCGAGGATATGATAGATGGCATCAAGCTGTACCTGCCCGACAGGAAAACCATTCAGTCATTGAGTGGTGATTATGGATTCCGGTTCAATAAGGATGAACTGCAAAAGATGGTTGAGCCTTTCAGAAAAATGCTTCGTAGCGCGAGAGTGGAGGTGTATGACAGTGAGGGATATCTTACAAGCAGTGAAACGCTAAGGAAAATGCTGGACACTCCTATTCCGCAAAAAATGGTCTATCAGCAATTCATGGCCATCATGATGGGTGACAAGCGAAATTTCATCACATATATCAGACACCTTCCCCAACTGCATCAGAATGTCTACAGGATGATCCTCCGAAACAACATGTGCCTGTTATCGGATGTGAGAAAAATGATGGGCTTGTCTGAGAAGCCCAAGGAACGCAGATATTATTGGGGCATAGAAAAGGTAGACCTATCTTTTGTTGATTATCTCAATGGCGGATACGATGACAATTACAATTATATATACTATGTCTCGATACCTTTGGAACTGAGAGAGTGGATGTTTGATGCGCTGTTGCCAGGAGAGCGCGACCTTGTCGTCGTGGAGGATCTGCCGGAAAACGTTCAGGAGGGGTGTTTCGAACTTTCCACCATCACGCACATGCCGGTAGTAGAGGCACTTTTGGAACAGGGAGTACTTACCATGGTTACCAACAAGTTTTCTGCAGCTTCAGTGAAAAAGGGGGTAGCGCAGCTGGGTGCAGAGGAGTTCTTCTCTGGATTGGGATTGCCCAAGGTGATGCTTTCCCTGCGTGGTGCCATCATGCTGCAAACCATGGGTTGTGTGTATGGTGAGAGGAGGATGAAGATTGGCAAGAAAAAAATGCCAGAGGAAAGGCTGAGAATCATGAGGACGTTGGTCAACAACAATGTCTTTAATCTGTATCCTATCCTGTTGGGCTATTGCTCAGGTCTTCGTCCCACGATGTATGAACATTTTTATGGTGACAGGATCTTGGCTGTGCTCAGCAATGCTGTTCAGGAATGGAAATTGGGTGAGTGGATAGAGGTCAGCTCGATCATACGACGCTATTTCCAAAGCACGAGGCATGCCGAAGAATTGAACTTCATCTCTAAGTATCAGATCGACAGGATGTCGGTTTGGAACAAATTTGGCAGCGAGGAGAGAAGGGTGCGTTTAGGGAAGTTTGCCAAGGAGGTAGGCATTCCCTTCTGTAAGGGTTTGCTGTTTTACATGGCGGCATGGGGATGGCTCGATATCGCATGTAGGGAATACGACAGCGATGATGTCAG
>CAMZHP010000010.1 GCA_947306845.1 uncultured Prevotellaceae bacterium | reverse complement strand
TTCAAAAAAAAATGATATAATTTTGTTTATTTACATATTATCGCTAATTTTGCAGAAAAAGCAAAGAAATATGGGAAAGTTTATCAATCCTTTCACAGACGTGGGTTTCAAGCGGATCTTTGGTCAAGAAGTATCAAAAGACCTTCTATTGTCGTTCCTCAACACCCTGCTCGAGGGTGAAAGGATTATAACCGACCTGCAGTTCCTTGACAAGGAGCAGTTGCCCGAGACCGATATCGACCGCGGACTGATTTACGACATTTACTGCACGACAGACACGGGTGAACGCATCGTGGTGGAGATGCAGAACCGCGCACAGGCGTATTTCAAAGACCGCGCGTTGCTATACCTTTCGAAAGCAATTGTCGGTCAAAGCAAAAGGGGAAGTGAAGGGAAGAGATATGCCCTCAACGCTGTTTATGGCGTATTCTTCATGAATTTCAGTGAGGCACCTTTTAAGGATGAGTTCCGTACTGACGTGGGAATTCTGAACATGAAGACCAAGGAGATGTTCAGCGACAAAATGCGTATGATTTTTCTACAGCTTCCTCTGTTCAACAAGGAGTATGATGAGTGTGAGAGTTTTTTCGAGAAATGGATTTATGTATTGAAGAATATGGAGATACTGGATAGAATGCCCTGGGCTGCACAATATGCTGCATTCCAGAGGTTGGCAGAGATATGTGAGGTGGAAGCTCTTACCCCAGCTGAACGAGAGAGATATGAAGAAAGTATCAAGGTTTATCGGGACAACCTTGCCATCATAGAAAGAGCAGCAGAAGAAGGGCGTGCCGAGGGACATGCCAAAGGACATGCTGAGGGGCGTGCTGAGGGGCGTGCCGAGGGACGTGCTGAGGGACATGCCGAGGGACTCGCCGAGGGACGTGCTGAGGGACTCGCTGAAGGACATGCTGAGGGACTCGCCGAGGGACATGCTGAGGGTCTCGCAGAAGGCCTCGCAGAAGGTGAAGCAAAGAAACAACGGGAGATAGCCTTACAACTGAAGGAAATGGGCATGGAACTTGCACAAATCTCAAAAGCAACAGGCCTGTCAGAAGATGTCATCAACAGCCTTTGAAATTTAATAGAATGAAGACCTCCCGAAAGAATCAACTTCGAAGCATCGCTGTGCTCATCATCGCTGCATTGTTGCTGGAATTGATCACCGCCGTGCAGTATTTCTCAACACGGAGAGGGATCACCATGCAGATGACCGAAATGGCGCAGCGTGACCTCAGTGCGACCAACCGCACTGCGGAGTTGAAGAAAGATGTGGAGGAGACGATGGCTCAGATACTGCCCGACATAGAACGACTCACCGCCAAGCAAGATAAAGACTCCCTGCGCATGCTCATCCGTGAGATGCTCGGCAAGGAGCAGCAGGTGGTGGGAGTGGACTATTGCCGCTTGGTGGGGGCTGACGGTCATCACGACGGAATATATATTTATAAGGAGGAGGAGCAGGGCGGCCTCACAGAGCAGGTCATCGACTTCGACTATACCCAGCGCTCTTGGTATTCACGGGCCATCGACAGCGACGGTTTCTGGAGTGAGCCTTATATGAGCAACTACAAGGTGGTGCTGATGTGCACCTTCTCACGGGCAGTGCGCAATGCCCAGGGAGAAACGGTGGCTGTGCTGGGTGCCGATGTGCCGATGAAGGAATTGTCGGCTCTTGCGTCGCAACTCTATGACAACCAGAAACGCTCCCTGTTGCCCGTCATCCTCTTACAAATCCTCGGACTGGGTATTTTGGTGTTCATTATCCACCGCTATGTGCGCGGCATCCGCCGTCTGCATGACGTGAATAAAGAGAAGGAGCGCATCGCGGGAGAATTGAGCGTCGCCCAAGGCATCCAGGAGGCGATGAAGCCCAAGGTGTCGCCGTCATTTGCCATGCGCGATGACATCGAGCTCCATGCCTTCCTGACACCAGCCCGGGAAGTGGGCGGTGATTTCTGTGACTTCTCCATCCGTGACGAGAAACTCTTTTTCTGCATCGGTGACGTTTCAGGAAAAGGTGTGCCTGCCGCACTGGTGATGGCAGTAGCACGCGCCTCATTCCGTATGCTGATAGCGAGAGAGTCGGCTCCTGACCGTATCATCACAGCGATGAACGACACGATGGCACAAGACAACGACTACAACATGTTCATCACCATGTTCGTAGGTGTCCTCGACCTGCCCACCGGACGGTTGCACTACTCCAACGCGGGGCACAAGGCTCCGTATGTGGGCAACCAACCGCTTCCCGTCGAGCCCAACCTTCCTGTCGGAGCATTCAACAATTACAGATACTCTGCACAGGATGCGTTGATTCCATCGGGTGCCATCATCTTCCTCTACACTGACGGACTGACAGAAGCAGAGGATGCCGTACACAATCAGTTTGGCACTGAGCGCATGGAGGCTCTTCTGAAGGCAGACACGCCACGGCAGCTCATTGAGCAGATGACAGAGGCAGTCAACAACTTCGTGGGCGACACCGAGCAGAGCGATGATCTCACGATGCTCGCCATACACTATATCCGACAGTCATCCGACGCCTACCTGTATCACTCACTCACCCTGCCTTGCGATGTCAATGAGATACCACGACTTGCAGAAATGGTAGAAAAGGTGTGTGAGGAGGTAGGATTCTCCGACACTACCACCATGCAGATTAATCTCGCCCTGGAGGAGGCGGTAGTCAATGTGATGAACTATGCCTATCCAGCAGGACTGGAGGGGGATGTCACCATCGAGGCGGAGGCAAACTCAGAGAGAGTCAAGTTTGTCATCACCGACAGCGGACAACCGTTCGATCCGACCACCAAGGAAGAAGTGGACATCACACTGCCTGCTGAGGAACGAGGCATCGGCGGACTCGGTATCCATCTCATCCGCAAGTACATGGACAGTATTAACTATGAGCGCCATGAAGGCCGCAATATCCTCACCCTGCGGAAAAGAATTGAACACCTAGATTGAAGATTGAAAATTGAAAATTGAAGATTAAAAATTCTAAAACAGGAAATAGATAATTGAAGATGATTCATCTATATATATAAACTTTTAAATTCCAAATCCAAGATATATGATTACAACATTCAAAGAAGAAAACAACAACTATGTGATGCACCTTGAGGGTAGGCTTGACACAAGTGCCTCCACTCAGGCTGGGCGCGACATGCAGGTACTTTATGACTGTGCCGGTCATGACATCATCCTTGAATGCTCCAAGTTGGAGTATATCTCCTCCAGCGGACTGCGTATCTTTCTCGCAGTGCTCAAGAATGCCAACAAGCATGGCAGCAAGGTCACCATCTCCGGAATGAGTGATGACCTCCGCCAAGTTTTTGATGAAATAGGATTCACCAACTTATTTAATTTCCAATGACCAAGGAAGAGATATCGCGGCTGCAAGAGGAAAATGCCGCACTCCGCAAAGAAGTGGAGCAACTCAAGAATGAACTGATCCGACTCGTCAGCCGCAACCTCGACCTCTCTGAGCGGCTAGAGGAAGACTTGGAGATGCGACGCCGCACCGACGTGGCACGCGAATTGCTCAATGGCAACATTGAGCGGCAACGCAATGCCGACCTGAAGGATGACTCGCAGCTCATGGCACTCATCGAACTGCATGTGGAGCAGGACAGGCCGCACCTGAAGGCAGACTTCGACGCAGCGGCACTGGCACAGCTACTGGGCGTGAGTCAGGAACGGCTCAACCGGCTGTTCCGTCACCAGACCATCCACCGCACTCCGGAGGCATACATCGACAACCTGCGCGTGCTTGCCGCTCTGCGAATGCTTCGTGACAAACCGCAGTGGAGCATCGCCGCCGTAGCAGAGGAGTCGGGCATCGGCAATGTGCGCACGCTCCAGCGCCGCGTGCAGGAGGTGGTGGGCATGACGCCTGTCGACTACCGAAGAATGCTTACCCGCGACCAATAGAGTCACCTCTCACTTCTCGTTTGCGACAGATGTTGGGGAGTCATTGCCGTTTTGTCGCAGATATGCGGGTGTGTCGCATCGAGAAAAGGCGAAAAAAGAGGAATACTTTGCCATGGGAGAGAAACTGCCCTACTTTTGCATTGTCAAGACAAATAAAACATACGACAATGAAAACAATGAGCATAATGAGGACAGTGAAATTCTTCCGCAAAGCGGTAAGAAGTTTCGTGGCAGGTTTCGAAGAAATCAGCAAGTACACCAACCATTCCATCTATTGCTCGCGATTCTATAATCCGTATGTGATGTAGAATGACAAGTAGTTTTTGGTTAGGTTAGGAAAGAGTATTTAAGCCGGAGGACTGAGGTTTCTCCGGCTTTTTCCAACCTTTTTTCTTTTTGGTGAAAACAGGGGTGTGAATTGAAAATTTGACTTTTATGAACCGTCACGCGACATATTTACTATATGTGGAGCCTGTTTGTCGCAACTGGCACGCCGTGTCGCAACGAGTAAGAGAGAAAAACACCAAAAAATAACCATTCATGCTGTCAACCATCTTATCTTTGCATCAGAAAACAAAAAAACAAAAAAGATAAGATTATGAAAAGTGCTATTTCAATGGTGTCCAACTTCATCCACAGGATGACCCGACCCGCAGCAGAGAAAAAGAGTGAGAAGAAATTCTTCGCAGAGGATCTTCCCAAGTCAGTCAAATACTTCGTGCAGCGCAACTTCCCTGGCAGGAGTATCGCTTTCGCAAACAAGAAGGCCTCGCTCAAAGGTACATCGTTTGTGACCGTCCTTAACGACGGCATACTCATTGAGTTCAGCGAGAATGGCAATTGGGAAAAAATTGATTGCAAAATGGGGGCTGTCCCTGCCACTATGGTTCCCTGCAACGTAGCTGCATTCATGAACGACTACTATCCCCGTGTCCCCATCGTCAAGATTGAGAAGACTGCCAATGGCTATGAAACCACCCTCTCCAACTTCGTCTCCCTGAAGTTCAACATGGCAGAGAATGTGGCATAAACAATATGCGGTGCATCCGCGGCAAGCAACAACATGATATAGAAAGTGGGCGTGTCAAGACATGCCCACTTTCTATATCAACGAATGATTCTTCTTGCCGCCTCAATGATGGTGTCGAAGCCTCGAGCCAAGTCATCATCTGAAAGAGAAACAAACTGGTCGGGATCGATACCAAACTCCGTGCTTTTCTTATCGCGGTCATACATGGGACATGCAGAGAAACGAACACTCCATCCGCAGGGAAGCTGACTGGAGAAAGGCATCCCCGCACCACCGCCTGTGCGATCGCCGATGACCGTTGCAAGCGGACAACATTTCATGTATTTCACGAACTCGTTGGCGGCACTGAACACGCCGCGGTTGGTGAGCACCACCACAGGCTTCTGCCATCGCACTCCATTGGTGGGTTTCAACCTCTGCTCCTCCATCGAAGAGAAATCGCTGTGTCCGGGTCCTGTCTTGTGCTGCATGTATCCGACGAGGATTTCCTCGTTGGTGAACCGCGCCGCCAATTGCTCTGCAGAGGAGATGAGTCCACCACCGTTTCCGCGAATGTCGATGATCAGTCCCCGGCAGGGTGCGAGCATGGTGAGCATGTCGTCAAGATTACCCTCTCCTATTTCGTTGCCGAAGCTTTCATAGCGCACATAACCGACGTTGTCATCGAGAACGCGATAGTCGAAGCCGTTGCTCATCTTATAGTCAGTGCCGAGGTATCGGCGCAGGAGCGTGTCGCTGAGGTTGCTCGGATAATCCTCATGCCAACTCCATTCGCGCGCTACATCAAAAGAGGTATAGATGTTGACGTGTCCATCGCGCAGTTCGGCGAGCATGTTGCTGAGTACCTCAAAGAGTTGCAGGTCAGTCATCGTGATATCCACCTGCGGAGCGTAGCGTGCATGCACCTCATTCCAGTCGAGTCCGTACGCTGCCTTCTTTTCCTCAAGGAAGCAGTAGCGCTCGTCGATGATGCGCCACAGTGCCTCAAAGTTGCCCCTCGGCGTGTCGGGCATTCTTTCCTCATCGATGCAGCCACTGAGAGAGATCAGACAGAAAAGGGTGGCAGCGGCACACACCCATCGGGAGAGCCACAGATGGAATCGCTGTGGTTTAGCGGCATACAGAACATGACAAACAGGAGTAATCATAATCCTTAATTCTTAATCCTCAATCCTTAATCCTTTTACTTATGTGTAATTCTCAGGTTTCTCACATAGCCGATAATCAATGCGTGGGTATAGCCATGTTGCTTGAGGTGGTTGGCTTTTGCCTGCTGGAAGTCACCCAGATAACCGATACGCAACTGAGCACCCAGGAGCCGGAAGTCGAGAGTGAGCATCTGGCGAAGCGATGGAGCGTTGAAGGGAGTGGTCACCACGGCGTTGTGCTCGTAGTTGCCTCGTGAGAAAAGCTCATAATAAGATTGCCCATAATTGGGACTGAACATGAGACCCAGGAGAGGTACCGACAGTTCATACCCAAGTATAAACGGCCGACTGAAGAGGCTGAATTCATATCGGGCAGAAGCCGTAGGGCCGATCTGCATCGACAGCCTCATCTGTGCCGGGTTATTTTGATTGCGTGAATTATAGACCGCTCCGAAATTGAAGTCTGTCATACCGCCAGCCAACAGATGGAGCTGTCCACCAAAAAGGTCATACTGGCGTACGAAGGCTACATCGAGGGTATAGAGGCCCTGCATGAGACTGCCCTTATCATTGCGGTCGTTGGCTGTGGCGATGTCACCATAGTGAGTGATGCGGTGTGCCCACCGTCTGCCGGGCGTGAATCGTGTGGTATGTGAGATATAGCGTAAATCCGCGCCGTTGTATTTCTCTGGAGACAGGTATGTGTCGAGGAGGTTGGAGCTACCCAGGCTAACCATCTGTGCATTGATAACCTCCTTGGTGGTGCCCGATGAGTCCTGGGCTGCCATCCGTGTGGGAGTCAGCCATAGCGCCATCAACAGAAAAAGAAAGGGCAATGTGCTTCTTCTCATGTTACTCGTCATTATCATCAAATTGGAAGAATTGCTGTCCAGTGAGCTCGGTGATGATTTGCTGCTCTGTTTTGTCCTTGTCGGGGTCGAGGTTCTCGGGCTCTTCCTCAGAGTCAGCATCATCTGCGGTATTCTCCGGCTCAGGCATTTTGGTAGGCTCCAGCTGTTCCACAGAATCCACCGCAAGAGTGGTAACGCGCTTGCCACGTGCCTTAAAGCCTTTCACGGCGATAAACTCATCGGCCTCGATAATGAGAGGAGGACGATCAGCATCGCTACCTCCATAGTTCACCTGGAGGCGGGGGAATAGTTGGTCGGTGAGCAGCACCTCGCGGTTGTCAGGGTTGTCGCCAAGATAGTTTTGGCGGCGCTTGGTCGCCTCCATCTTGAAACGCTTGAGATAGAGGAAACCTGACTGGTCAGCATCGAAGAGCAATGCTGTCCACACTTTCTCAGGCTTCCATTTCTCCACCATGCGCACATTGTCTTCGTAGTGGTTGTTGCTGTCAAACGTACTGATGTAGAAATCGCCGCCCTCAAGGATGACGAGGACGGAGTCGTCCTCATTGAATTCCCCAAGCAGGGTGCCATGCTCGTCGTAGTTGAGACGTTTCACATCAGGATCCCACCACACTTTCCTTCCGCCGAGGGTACTGTGGCCGTGGCTCTTGAGTGCGATGCGGTGGATGGGATATTTGGTGAGCAGGTTGCCTTTGCTTCCTCGTCCCTTGATGAGGATATCGGAGAAGTCACGCTCCAGGAATATCTTCTTGATTTTGGGGTTAGGCTCAAGGGTCACCTTGATGACCTCCGCCTCGCCATTGGGGTTGCAGGTGAAGTAAGCCACCCTGGAACCAGGAGTGCCCTGTGTGAGGTCATACTCTTTATCGCGGGCCAAACTGGTCACATTGAAGCGCTTCATGTAATAGCTGCCTCGCTTGCCATCTCTGTAAACCACGTTGTAGATGGTGCGTGTGTCATTTTTCTTGAACACCTGCACATGGAGGATGTTTTTGCCAATGAAGATCTTCTCGGCCACCTTCACCACCTTGTATTTGCCGTCGCGGTAGAACACGATGATGTCGTCGATGTCGGAGCAGTTGCACACAAACTCGTCTTTCTTGAGGCCTGTCCCAATAAACCCATCAGTGCGGTTGATGTATAGCTTTTGGTTGGCTTCCACCACCTTGGATGCCACAATGGTGTCGAAGCTCTTGATTTCAGTAAGGCGTGGATGGTCGGTGCCATATTTCTCGAGAATGTGCTCAAACCACTTCACGGTGTAGTCCACAAGGTGTGCAAGGTCGTAATCAATCTGCTCAATCTCAGCCTTGATGCGCAGGATGTAATCATCTGCCTTGTCCTTGTTGAACTTGAGGATGCGCTGCATTTTGATCTCCATGAGCCGGAGTATGTCATCCTTGGTCACCTCACGGATGAGCTGCGGATAGAAAGGTGTGAGGCGCTCATCGACATATTCGCAGGCGGCGTCCATGTCGGGTGCGTTCTCGAAGGGCTTGCCTTTGTAGATGCGCTCCTCGATAAAGATCTTCTCCAATGAGGCGAAATGGAGTTGTTCGAGCAGTTCGCCCTTGCGGATCTCCAGCTCCTGCCGCAGCAGGTCCTTGGTGTGATCGGCAGAGTGTCGCAGCAGGTCGCTCACGGTGAGAAACTCCGGCCGCTTGTTGACGATGACGCAGCAGTTGGGTGAGATATTGATCTCACAGTCGGTAAAGGCATAGAGGGCATCGATGGTTTTGTCGGATGACACGCCTGGAGCGAGATGTATGAGTATCTCCACCTCGGCCGCTGTATTGTCATCCACCTTTTTCACCTTGATCTTATTTTTCTCAATGGCTTTGAGTATCGACTCAATGAGTGTCGTGGTGGTCTTGCTGTAGGGTATCTCGCGGATAACGAGGGTCTTGGTGTCGAGTTTCTCTATTTTTGCCCTGACACGCAGGCCTCCCCCGCGCTGCCCGTCATTGTAGCGGCTCACGTCGATGGAACCCCCGGTGGGGAAATCGGGAAAGAGCTGGAACTCCTCGCCGTGAAGATAACTGATGGCGGCCTGACAGAGTTCGCAGAAATTATGTGGAAGAATCTTAGAAGTGAGTCCGACGGCGATGCCTTCGGTACCTTGTGCCAGCAGAAGCGGGAACTTCACAGGCAATGCGATGGGCTCCTTGTTGCGCCCGTCGTAACTCATCTGCCATTCGGTGGTCTTGGGATTGAAGGTGGTCTCGAGAGCGAATTTCGATAGTTTGGCCTCGATGTATCGGGGTGCGGCGGCACGGTCGCCAGTAAGGATATTTCCCCAGTTGCCTTGGGTATCGACGAGCAGATCTTTCTGTCCCAGCTGCACCAAGGCGTCGCCGATGGAGGCATCACCATGGGGATGGAACTGCATGGTGTGTCCCACGATATTGGCCACCTTGTTGAACCGCCCGTCGTCCATGCGCTTCATCGAATGGAGAATGCGCCGCTGCACAGGCTTCAGTCCATCGTCGATCTGAGGAACGGCACGCTCCAGGATGACGTAGGAGGCATAGTCGAGAAACCAGTTCTGATACATGCCGCTGAGATGGTGCACGACAGAGGCATCAAAACGGTTGACGGGTTTGTAGTCGCTATGGCTGTCTTCCTCAAGCTCGTCGGACTCGTCTGACTTGTCTGGGTCAGCAGAGTCATCTGACTCATCGAACTTGTCGGAGTCGTCTGTCTCTTCTGGCTTGTCAGAATCGTCGGTCTGGGATTCCTGTCTGTTGGCTGAGGTATTGCTATTTTCCAGTATCTCTTCGTCTTTCTTCTCGTCGTCGTTCATAAATTCCAATCAGTTGGGTCCTAATGTTTGGCGTGTCGCACATTTGGATGCAAAGATAACACAAAAAACTGATTTATTATGCAAATCTTTGGGTCAACTTGCACTTTATTTGTGGTTTTTATCAGATAATTGTATTTCTTTTTTTGTTTTCCGACCACCTTTCACATTTTCAACATCCCTTGTCCTGATGTATCTATGTACTGAGAAAGTCACAATCCGAGCAGGCGGAGGATCCATGGGGCAATGGCGGTCTGGCGGATGGAGTCCTGGCGGCTGGGAGGGAAGCCGGGGCCATAGGCGATGAGCGTAGTGGCATCCTGTCCGCTGAGGAACCCATGAGTGCCTCCTTTTTTCTCCGTCACCACCTCACCTGTGCGGTCGTTGGTGACGGCCACACCGACAACGGGTTCCAAAGCCAATGCCACGGCTGGATCGGCCCCTTTTTCCGTGAGTTCCTCTTTCTCCACGATGCGGAAGAGGCCACGTTCCGAATCGGGCAGGCGGTCGAGCAGACGACGTATTTGTCGGAGTGTCTTTTTGTCCTTGCCATGGCGAAGATACAGGAAACTGGTGTTGCCACCCCCATAGAAACAAGCCTTCCACTCACCCCCTGGCCGAGGACTGAGCAGTCCGGCACGCGTCAGCCATACGTTGGGACTGAGGGTCTTGCTGTAATCACAGAAGCCGTGGTCGCCCGTGACGATGACCACCGTACTGTCAAGGCGGTGCGTCAGCCGCAGGTTCTCGAGGATGGTGCCCACGGCATGGTCGGCACTCCCCATGTCCTGCAACAGCTCCTGACTCTGTGTGCCCAAGGCATGCTGGCTATAGTCGGTGGTGATGAGGTGGATGGTCATCAGCTGCGGCTGATAATGGTTCATCAGATAGTTGGCCATCGCAGCGGTACGGCCATCACGTTGCAGCGACCCGGCCTGGTAAGTAATGGTATCCAGTTTTCCACAGGCATTCTGTTCCAGTTCGTCGAGGATACCCATCGGGGTGCATGAGGGTTTGATATACTCCATCTGGTCACAACTATAGTCGAGCGACCAAAACTCAGGGACGTTGTAGTCGATATAAGAACTTCCCGTGGAAACGGGCCAGAACAGCGAGGCCGTCTTCATCCCCGCCTCATGCGCCCGCTGCCATATCGTAGGCACGGCGATACTATCGGCATACCAGTAACTGATGCGGGCGGTGTCCTTGTTCCACAAGAACGGACGGTTGTAGAAAATCCGATGACGCGCCGGCACCTCACCGGTGACCAATGTGGTGTGCGAGGGATAGGTGGCTGCCGGCGGGATGCCTATCACACGACCGACACGCAGACCGTTGCGGCTCATCATCTTCAGAAAAGGCGACGGCATCTGAGGGTCGTCGATCATCTCTGCCCGCAGCCCGTCGATAGTGATAAGGATAACATAGCGGACATTCTCCTGGGCATGGACGGTGACGGCCGATGCCAAAAGCAACAGCAACGCGGTCATTTTTAGGAGGTGAGAGGTGAAAGGTGAGGGGTGAGAGGTATGCTTTTTTAGTTCATAGTTCATAATTCATAGTTCATAGTGCATGGTGCATAGTGCATAGTTGGTACTTAGTTGGCGGTGTAAGGGTAGAGATGCGATGTATCGCGTCCGCCATCCTTCCAGGAGTAATCATAATTCTTAATTCCTAATCCTTAATTCTTAATTCTCAAAATTCTTCACTCTTCACTCAAACGGTGCCACGTCTGCCGAACGGGCATTTACCATGATAACATGGTTCATGTTGTGGGTGATGGTCACGGTCTTTGCCTCGTCATCGACCGAGAAATCGTCGAGTCCGTAGTTGAGTGGCACAAACTGGGGTATGAAAGCCTCCGTATAGGCCGCAGCGTTGCGGGCGCTGGCAGCCTCCACCTCACAGACCGGCAGGCGGATGCCCAGATCAGCCGGTCTGCGCCCTTCTGCGAAGAAAATCTCCTGGCGCATGAGATAGACCAGTTCCAGCGCACTGTCGTGGTTGTCGAGGCCGTCAATCATAGCCTGTGTCACCGAGGTGCCCGAGATATAGGGTATTGCAATGAGGCACGGCGGCCGGCGGTCGATGATCAGTCCGGAGCGGAGCGAGTCTGACGGCGATGCCTGCACCCGGTAGTCGGGGTCGTTGGGGAATGCCTTCAGTCCTCCGTTGTAGCGGCCCTCAAGTTGGTCGTTGATCCCAGTCTGCACAGGGCGCTCGGAGACCAGTCCAAGAAGTGCCGTGAGTTGCGCTTTTGCCTCAGTCAGGTCGTTGGCAGCCAATGCCGCCTCGGCGAGGATGAGATAGTTCTCCTCTGCTTTGGCGATGGTGATGGGACATTGGTCGGTGCTGCTGAACTGGAAATATTTGGGGTCGAGGAAATCGAGCCGTGGCAGCGGTTGGAACCAGTCGCTCCAGATGGCCTCCTGTGCCCTGCTGAGCACGCCATTCTTGGAGTCGAACTGCACTTGGTGGCAGAAATTGTTGGAACAGGCCAGTGCCTGACGGGCATGTGCCACGGCTTGCTCACGGTCGCCCAACCGATAGGCGGCGCGGGCATGGAGGGTGTGTATGAAAGCACGGTCGGCATCGGTCGACGCCAAAGGGAGCGCCTCGGCGAGCACCTCCTCCGCCTTTTTCATCTGAAGGTCCCATTCCACCACGTCGCCTCCGTTCTCCACGGGCAACGCGCGGAAGAAGTCTCCTGCCAGCACGAAGGAGTATGCCTTGACCCAGAGCAGGTGGAAGCGGTCGGCATTGGTGGTGTGGGGATCGGCATCCGCCACCGTTGTCAGACCATAATCGGCCATCTCACGCAACGCGCCGATATGGCGCTGCAGGTTGGTGACATCGCCGTCGGTGTAGAGCAACTGCGGTATATCGAACACCTTGCTCGAACGGGTGTAGTTGTTGAAATAATTGTCCGAGAGAATCTCCATCAGTTCCACAAAATCCGACATGTGGAGAGCCAGTTCCTTCTCTGTACCGTTCATCCATGTCTCCATCGGATTGTCGGAATGGAGGAATGCCGACTCGTCGACATTGGGATTGACGATCTCATCGGGGGAGACCAGATCGCAGCCTGCCAGCAGCAGTGCCGCCATCATCATGGGAAAATATCTCAGTTTCATTTTCTTTGGCAATGTTTGGTGAACTAAAAACTCATCTTCGCTGTCAGCACGTATTGCCGCGGCAGGCTGTAACTGCTGTAACTCAGTCCGCCCGTGGCCACGGCACCTTGCGTGCGGGCGCCGCTCAGCACTGCCTCGGGATCGACGCTGCTGCTCGTCCAAGAGAACGGGTTATAGATGTTGAATGCCAGGTCGAGGTCATGGATGACGAACTTCGGGAACTGGAAGGAATAGTCGAGTCCGATGTTGCGGATCTTTATGAAATCGGCTTTCTCCACGAAGAAGTTGGTGAAGTTGAGCCATGACTTGGCTTGCGTGGTGCCTTGGAGGGCGGCAGCGGGGATGGCCTCGTCGGGGATGCCTTTGGCGAAACGGAACTGCCGGTCGAAGGAGTGGACATACGCCCCTGTCTGATAGTCGCCCATGACGGTCAGTTGGAGTTTTTTCCAACGGGCGGAGAGGGAGAAGTTGCCAAACAGGGTGGGAATGGTGCGCCCCAGGTCCTGGTTGTTCAGGGTCTTGGCGATGGTGTTGTCGGCATTCAGCGTGGTGGCGGTTCCCCGGAGGAAGCCCACCGACTTGCCCTCCTCGACGACGGTGACGATGGTGCGCGAAGAGAAGCCGCCGATGGCGAAGGGGACCACGCCGCCTGTGGAGAGCACCTTGTTGTCATTGGTGTTGAGCGAGGCGCGCACGCCCAGTCCCCAGTCTTTGGTGTCGATGATGTTCACCCCCACCAGTGCCTCGATGCCCCTGTTGCGTATCTTGCCGATGTTGGCTAGGTAGTAACTGCTCTGCCCCGATGACGGCAGCGTGGGTACGTTGAAGAGGGCATCATAAGTCACGGCATGGTAATAGTTGAATCCGAGTTGTAGCACATTGTGGAAGAACGCTCCCTGAAGTCCCATCTCAAACGAATGTTTCTTCTCTGGTCCCAAGTTGGGGTTGCCGTTTTTTCCGAAAGTGTTGGCTTGCTTGTCAAGATACGAACTCACCTCGATGGTGCGCTGGTACTCGAAAGCCGGCGGATAACTGCCAGCCACACCGTAGTTAGCCATCAGTTTCAATGTGTTGACCCAACCCTCGAACACCAACGGCCGCATCCACGGCTCGTCGGAGACGATATAGGAGAGTCCCACCTTGGGGTAGGCCTGCCATGCCACCTTGTCGCCGAAAGCGGTGTTGTAGTCGACACGCATGCCCAGGTCAAGGAAATAGCGGTTGCGCCAGCCGAAGTTGTCCTGCAGGTAGAATCCATAACTGTGCAGGTAACTCAGCCACTCATCGGCTTGGATGGTTCCGGCACCAGACATGATGCGGGCACCGTCACGCACGTTCTGACCTTTGTAAAGGCTCTGGTGGTCATGAGTGCTGAAGTATTGGAATCCTCCGGTGAGGATATTGCTCAACAGGTCGTCATGGTAGTATTTCCACTGGCCGTTGATCTCGCCCGTGATGCCATAGTAGTTGCGGTCATAGTTGGCCACGCTACCGGCATCGGTGGTTCCCGCCGGCTTCATCTGTGTATGGATGATATAGCGGTTGGTCTCCACCAATTTGTCGGTATTGTAACGGTAGTCAAGACCGAGTGTGCCATGGAAGGAGAGATTCCTTATCGGGGTGAACTCCAACTGATGTGATGTCTGGAAGCGCTTCACCTCCTCCTTATGGTCCTGCAGGGCCTCTGCCTCGGAGACGAACTCCTTCATCTTCTCATAGACAAAGGGCGAGGCGGAATCGATATCGGCGGGGAAGTTGTGCTGCGTGCCGTCCTCTGCCGTATAGGTGAAGTTGGCTGCCGCACTGCCCTCGGCGAACCACAGTCCGGTGTAGTAGCCTTGGTTGCCGTTGCGGTTGCGTCTGTACTCTTCCGCCACCAGACCGAAAGAGTTGGTGTATTTCAGCATGGAGTTCATGCGGATGGAAGACCCGAAGCGCAGGTCGTACTTCTTCTGCTCATTTCCATCGTGGATGATGGTGCCTGTGTTCTGACTCATGCTCGCTCCGAAAGAATAGCCCAAGCGATCGGTGCCGCCAGAGAACGACAAGCCATAACGCTGCTGAAATCCTGTCTGGTGGAGCAGTTCCTTGGTTCGGTTGAAATGGTAGAACTGCGAGTTAGCCACATCAATCCCCATCTGTGCGGTGACGGAGGCATTGAAGCGCCCTGTGCCGTGATTTTTCGTAAAAATCTGTATCACGCCATTGGCGGCATCAGAACCGTAGAGCGTGGTGGCAGCGCCTCCCGGAACATACTCGATATGTTCGATGTTCTCCATTGGGATGTCGCCGATGGCACTCGAGGCCGCTGTCTGACCGTTGATGTCGCCATAGGCATTGTTCATCACGTTGAAGAGGGACGATCCGGTGTTGAGGTTGTCAACACGCACGCCATCCACATAAATCACGGGGGTGGAATTGGTGAAAGCCGATGAGAGGCCGCGCGACTTGATCATGGAGGTAGTGCCGGGCTGCCCATTGGTCAATGTGATCTGCATGTTGGGAACGGCATTCTGCAACATCTGGTCGATGCGGCCCGTGGGCAATTTGGCGAGGTCGGCAGCCGAGAGTTTTGTCACATTGGAGGAAAGGCGGCGCTTGGAAACGGCTCCACCCTGACCTGTAACGACAAATTCATTCAAATCCTTGCTCCATACATACTGCGTGTCGACAGGGTTGTCGGGCAAAGGTACAATCTCGTCGTCCGCTCTTGCCACGAAAGGAAAGAGGAGGAAGAGCGAACTCAAGAACAGCAGTTTTTGCATCCTTCTTTTTATTAATTTAATCAATCTTTTACCTTTGAAAAAACCAATTTTCTTTTCAGGGTGCAAATGTCGGCATTATTTTTTGAACTATGCAAGTTTTATTCCCTATTCCTTCATATTTTTTATGTTAAATAATACATAATTATGTATAAATATGCCAAATTGCCGTATTTATACATAATTATGCGAAATTTTTCTTTAAAGTTGAAAGGAGTGTAGGAGTGTGGTAGTTTAGGAGTGTAGACATTACTCTTGCAAGTCATTGCCTATACTGACGATGAATAATCAGTTCTATTGTCTAAACTCCTAAACTCCTATACTCCTATACTCCCAAAAGTTGAACAGATGCAAAACTTTGAATCAATAGTATTTTATCTCCCTCTCCTCTATGGTGTAGATCTCCTCCTTGGTGGGTACGGGAGCAGAAGAGTCGCCAGTCTCCTCCGTGGTGACAACGGTGACATGCACCTCGCGCTTGAGCCAGTTGCCCTGCTCGTCAAAATCCAGGTAACGGTATTGAGTCGTCATCTTAGTATCCTCACCCTGCTCCGAGCCCTTGTTGATGATCTTATCCGGATAGACATTGTCGCCCTGATAGACGAGTTCATCGGTGTAGGCCCCCTCCCAGAGAGAGAGGTTCATCTTGCTGACCCTGCCTTTCGAGTCATAGGTGAACTCCATCGTGAAGCAGGTGTCATCCTCATCATCACGTCTGCTCTCGTAGAGCACGATACGGCCCTGACCATCGCGCTTCATTTTCTGGTAGTCTTCCTCACCCTTGATGAAGTTGCCCGCTTCATCATACACATAGACATTGCCATAAAGGTCACGCAGCACCCTACCCTGCCAATCGAAAGCCATCTCCGACTCGCTGCCGTCCATCTTCTCGCCTTGTACGAGGCCGTCTTCGCCTGGTGTGGCGAAATAAGGTGTGGTGATGACTTTCCCCACGTTGCCCTTGAGACCGAATGTGCGGGCATCGGTGCCCCCATCCTGGTGATGATGAGTAGAAGCCAATGCCATCATGGCCATCATCAGCAACATGCTTGTCATGGTAATAAAGCGTTTCATATTCCTATTTTTATATATTAATCCATGCGAAGATACTAAAAATCTTCATTCATTCAAACATTTCACTAAAAAAATACTATTTATGCAAATGAATGTGTGACCGACGTGATGGGATTGGTGAATATGATTCTCAATCGGTAAGAAAAAAGATGGAACTACGACACTATAGCCGAATCAACGTGGAACCCGTCGTAGCACTGTCGGGACCATCTACCTGAATGGCATAGACCCCGTGAGACCAGGCACCAGCAGGCAAGTCAAGCACCTTGCCTGCTGGTGTTGTCTTATAGGTAGTCAACAAAGCACCTGCTGAAGTATATATTCGAACAGTCACAGGTTGATGGACATCCTTATCAAAAGTCAGTCTGAGCCGACCCTCACCATTGAGTTGGAAACGCACGCTTGCAGGTTGTCGTTGGGAAATACCCTCCACACGCGAGAATTTGAGGACATGCAGCAATCCTGCATAAGCATCAATCTCGCCATAGCCATACAGGTTGTTGGGATAACTGAGCGAGGCGTCGGTGTGGCGCGACGTTTCACGGATCACCTCCATCACATCCTCGGGCGAAAGTTTGGGATTGGCCTGCAGCCATAGAGCGATGGTTCCTGCCACAACCGGTGTTGACATCGACGTGCCGCTATTGGCATTCCAAGCATAAGTGCGGCCTTCAAACTCAAAATTCCGCACATTGGATGCGATGTCGCTGGCATCGGGTTTCGCCTCAAGATAATAGCTGCTGTATGAGGATATGATATTGGTGCCCGGCGCCATCACATCGGGCTTGATACGACCATCGAAAGTTGGTCCCACTGAAGAATAGGCCCCTCGGAGACCGTTTTTCCCCATAGCATATAACCGTTGCTCACCTAGATAATTGACAAACTCCGTTCGGTAGCCTGTAGCTCCGACACAGATGACTGAGGGGGCACTACTTGGGGAATGGATGGAATAGGTATTGTCGCCCATAGAGTGGACAGCTGGTATCAGATAGCCAACACCCCGGAATAGTTCCACCTGACTGCCATCGCTGATCAGATCCACTGACGTGTAATAATCAAGGCCCAGCCTGCTGTCTGTCTGCAGTATGACTTCTATCACATTCTCATTCTTATTGAAACACGAGGGATAACAGTTGGCAGTGATGTAATAGGGCTTTTCGTCAACAATGATGGAATCGGTGAAAAGTGAGTCTGGCATGGCATAGATGCCTGCAACGGTCAGGTCGAGACTCTCCACGGTGCCCTCTGGGCCTGGCAGATTCAGGCGCACGATGTAGTCATCTGTCTTGCCTTTGACTGAGAAATAAGCTGCGGAGCCATTGGAAAGGATGGCGACAGTAGCCCGTTGCTTATCGGACGGTTTCGTCACATGATTGATCTGCTGTCCTTCGTTGCCCGCTGATGCGACCATGATGTGACCCGGTCCGGTGAGCCTACTGAGCACCTCATAATAAAGTACATCATCACCCCGGAAGTCCATCGCCGACCCCTCGCTGAACGATATGACACAAGGTTTCCCCTGAGAATCGGCATAATCAAACATATACTTGAACCCCAGTGCATCGGTAGCATAAGTGAACTTATAGACGTTGGTGGAATCGATAAGGATGCTGTTATCAGTCACAGCATTCGCCACCAAGCAGATATCGCTACCGGGAGCCATCCCCCGGTAAGGTGTGTCGTAGCCGCTCCCTGCTGCCGAACCCAAGGTATGGGTGCCATGTGAGAGAAGGTGGGCATCGCGGGAGTGGGCGTATGCCTTGAGTGCTTCTTCCGAAACATAATCTGCCCCCACATACAGCGGTGAGCCTACTGTGTCGACAGAAAGGAAATCCCATAACCGCTTGATGCGGTAACGGGAAAGAGTGGCGTCATAGAAATTGGGATGGGTGAGGTCGAACCCAATATCCTCCACCCCCACAACGACCCCTTCTCCAGTGAAAGCCTGGGGCAGACCATCGCCCAAATGCACGCGCGTACCACCCAACAGTACGGTGGTGGTATCCATACTGATTGAATTGCCCTGCCTGGCCTCAATGCGGGTGATGAAGGGATGAAGTGAGAGTGAAGCCAGCCGATGCAGTGGGATGTCGGCAATGAAGATGTCACCCAACTGTGCGAGAGGTTCACATCCGAGACTTCTCAACATGCCAGAGGCATCCGTGTCTTCTCCGGCAACACACTGACTGTCGACACGCACAAAGGCACACAAGCTTCGGTTGTCCTTACCTGGCTTTTTGCGCATCGCTGCATGCTGGGTGAGGGTGAGCTGCCTCACCATCGACGACATCTTACTATAGTCTGCCCGCTGCGCCCCTGCTATACATGCACAGGCGAGGAGGAACATCATCATCAAATATCTTCTCATAACTCTTTTTGTTATCACCTGCAAATTTACAACCAAAAAGCGAGGTTTGCAAACGAAGCGCTGACCAACACCGCCAAAGTTATTAAAAATTCTTAAAAAATATACTTAAATGACATGTTTTACAGACAATTGGCTTATTTTTGACATCCAATTCTATTTTTAAGCTACAATCACTAAACCAAAACATTTATGAAGAAAATCTACACAATGATTGCAATGGCTCTCTGTACCCTGACAGCCAGTGCACAAGATGTTTACAATGCCATCGTCGATGGCAAGCTGGCACCTGAGTTTGCTGCCGTGGCCGGAGAGAGCGGAGGTGCCGCCAACAACACCGCCGACGGCAAGTCACTCGTCGTCATGCAGGTGGGGAAAGCCACTGTCACTGGCGTGGGAGGCACCACACCTGCCAACAACACAGAAATTGGCGGAGCCGCTCAGCAGATTACTATCGGTGCTCCCGTCGAGGGCAAGGAGAACACCTACTACATCGAGTCGGTAGGAGCTTGGAACGATGTCAACTGGGGCATGAAAAACCAGGGCGACATCGACTTCTGGTATGTGACTGGTACTGGCAATCCCTATGTGGAAATGTATGCCGTGCAGAACAGCAAGGACGGTGAACTCGTAGAGAACAGTTACAAGGCCGACTATGTGTACTACGAGCCCGATGGGTCGAAAGGCTTGCCCATCACCGGACTGTACTACAAATTCACCGCCACCGCCAAGGGTGCCTTCAAAGTGAAGGTGTGGGCCAACAAGGGCAACCGCAAGACCTTCGTGGTCAACGCCAAGGACATGAAAGCCCAGAAGCTCTATGCATCGGGTTATATCAATGGTGTCAATGATGAGAACGGCAAGAAGAAGTTGCTCTCCGTAGAGCAAGTAGACTCTGTGCACCATGTCTACATCTACGGCAACTACGATAAAGCCGTGGCTGATGGTGGAAAGACCGAGGAAGAGCTGGCACAGATGAAGGCCGATGCTGATGCCATGGCCGTAGAGCGCCAGTATGTCATCGGCAACGGCAACCAGAATTTCTGGGGATGGCTGACCTTCGACATTGAGGCAGGAGAAGAATACTGGGTCTTCCAGCACAGCTCACAAATCGGTTTTGGCGGCTTTGAGTTCCATGAGGGCATGACAGCCGAGGAGCTTATCAACGGTATCGAGCCTCCATACATCTACACCACCAACTTCTCCACCTATGAGGACAGCGAGACAGGTGAACGGAAGACATGGAAAGGTGAGTCCATCGTCGGTGGCGGACAGTTTGCCACCACTGAGGAAGAGGGTGCTCCGTTCGGCGAGTACTTCCAGAATGTGTCAACGGGTGTGAGACAAAGCTACTGCCTGCTGCCTGAGGACGTGCTTGCTCACTCCGCCAACACCCATGAACTGACCATTGCCTTCTGGGTGAGTGCAGAGGGATTCACTCCTGACCAGTACACTTACGCACCCTTATTCACAGCTTATGCACAGCAAAACTCTCCCAATTCCTGGCCCATGCTGGCTCTCCAAAGCCGCGGCTTTGCCCAATTGAACTGCTCTGGTTGGTGTGACTTCACTTCAGCATTTAACGTCACAGGTAAGAACAACGTCTACAACCAGAACGCATGGGAAGCTACTGATCCCGCTCACACCTTCGTCAACAACTGGCTGGAAGACCAGAAGTGGCACTATTACACAGCTGTCTTCACAGAAACCAACGCCAAAATTTACCTTGACGGTGAAGTGAAGAACGAGTGGAATGTAGACGGCGTAACCGAGGGACAGGTCATCAATGGCCTCTTCAACAATGGCTCAGACCTGAAGTATATTTGCCTTGGCGGCAACCAGGCTTGGGATTGGAACGACAATGACGCGCCCTTCCGCTTTGCCCGTCTGCTGATCAAGAACAGCCAGATGACTGCAGGTGAAATCAAGGCACAGATGCTCGCCGACTTCCCCGGCTGCGAGGAATACCTCGTCTCTGGCATCGAGTCTATGAGAATGGGCAACTCCAACATGAGCGGTGCATCATTCAATCTTGCCGGACAGAGAGTGAGCGACAGCTACAAGGGTATCGTTATCCAAAATGGCAAGAAGATGATCAGAAAGTAAATCGGAGATTATAAAAATTGAATTTTAGATATTCAGGCGGATTTGCAATGCAATCCGCCTGAATTTTTATAGCGATATTTGCCATATTTTAAAAGACACGACACCGTTAATTCATACTAAAAGAAAAAGTAAATTTTGGTGGGGAAAATTATTTTTCTTACTTTTGTTGACTTTTAGACTGCATTCTATCATGCAATCGGGGTAATTATGCGCTATTAACTTGACAATCAATAAGAAGACGAAGCATATCCATGAATAGAAGAAATTTCAGCCAGAAAGCAAACCGCCTCATGCTGTTGTTTACAGCCATCATGTTCACCCTCACCATCAACGCTGTTCCTGCCAAACCTGGTCAGACCCGGAAAATCCTGTTGGCAGACGGAACAGCCATCACTGCACGCCTGGTGGGAGATGAATTCGGCCACTATTGGTTGGGATCTGACGGAAATGCCTACCGCGAGGACAACGGTGGCTTTTTCCGACAAGTGAACCGTCTTTCTGCAGATGAGAGAGCCAAGACACGCCGATTTCATTCCAATGAGCGGCGCGGGATGCGTCTGGCACCCGGCAACAGCCCAGCCAAAGCAAGCAACTTCATTGGAAAGAAAAAGGGCATCATTATCCTCATCAACTTCAGTGATGTGACTTTTGAGGAAGCCCACGACAATGACTTGTATAACCGCATCGCCAATGAGAAGAACTTTAACCAAGACAAGTTCAAAGGCTCAGTTTTCGACTATTTCTATGACCAAAGCGAAGGACAGTTCGACCTTGAGTTTGATGTCGTGGGGCCTCTCACCTTGTCGATGAAACGGAGCTACTACGGAGCCAACAACTCAGCAGGCGATGACAAGAAACCCGCCAGCATGGTCATCGAGGCTTGCCATCTGGCCGATTCGCTGGTCAACTTCGCCGACTATGACTGGGATGGCGACAAAGAGGTGGACCAAGTTTTCATCGTCTTTGCCGGTATGGGGGAAGCCGATGGAGGCCCCGCAAGCTCCATCTGGCCACATGAGTGGATGCTCAGCGGAGCAAAGCTCTATGGCGATGGCAGCGGAGCACAGACTATCGATGGAGTAACCATCGACACCTACGCTTGTGGTCCGGAGCTCAACGGCTTCGATCAGCTTGACGGCATCGGCACCATCTGCCATGAATTCAGCCACTGTCTTGGTTACCCCGACTTCTACGACACCGACTACAGCGGCGGACAGGGAATGGGATATTGGGATCTGATGGACAGCGGCTGCTACAATGGCGACGGCTATCAGCCCTCCGGCTATACCAGTTACGAGCGATGGGTTGCCGGATGGATGGAGCCCACCGTATTGATAAAAGACACATTGGTGACCGACATGTCACCCCTGCAGGAGAAGGCTGAGGCGTATATCATATACAATGACCGCACCAAGAATGAGTACTTCATGCTGGAGAACCGTGCCAAGATTGGTTGGGATGCCAGTCTGCCAGGTGCAGGACTGCTCATCCTGCATGTGGACTACAACAGAAGTGCATGGGAGAACAATACGCCCAACGATGACCCCAACCACCAGCGCATGACATGGATTGCCGCCGACAACGATTACCAATACACAACCTATCAGGGCTCCAAATACTATACCACACAAGGCATGAAAACAGACCCCTTCCCCTATGGGGCGACGAAGTCCTTCGGAAGGGAAACCACGCCGGCAGCCAAGTTCTATAACAGAACATCCAATGGTACAAATTACATGGATTTTCTGGTGAGCGACATCAAACGCAGCAGCAATGGCCTTATCTCCTTTAAGTTCGAGAGCGTCAACGTGGCAACCCCATCGTTCACACCTGAAGAAGGCCGTTACAAAGGGGCCCAGACCATCACCATCAGTTGCGGCACCAAGGATGCCGAAATATTCTACACCACCGACGAGAGCACACCTACCTCTGAGAGCACACGCTACACAGAACCCATCACCATCGATACCACCACCGTCGTCAAGGCCATTGCCATCCTCGGCGACGAAGTGAGCAATGTGGCAACAGCCACCTTCACCATCCGGCCGGAAAATGTCACGACAACCAATAAATTCAAATTAGTGAAGACCGTCGCTGACGTGGAAACGGGCAAGCACTACATCATCGGTTCCATCAAAGGTGCCGCTGCCGGAGAACTGGGTAACGATTACCTCTACAACGTGAAAGTGGAGCTAGAGGACGATATCATCACCATCGATGATGACGTGGAGGTGTTCACCCTTGAGGGAGCAGACACACAATTCTCCATTCTCAATGCCAATGGCGAGTATCTCCATGCCACTGCCACCAAGAAACTGAACTACACCCAGGAGCCCAAGACATGGTCACTCATCCAGGTGAGCGACGGCGTGGCTATGAGTTACAATGAACTGGGTACTATGCTATACAACTATCTCAGTCCGCGATTCAATATCTACACCAGCAAAGTGAACAGCAACATGCTCTACGCCCTGCTTTTCAAGGAGAGCGATGAGGCATCGGGTATCAGTATGCCCACCACAGCACCCCAAGCAACTCCTCAGGGCATCTACTCCCTTTCAGGCATACGCATGACAGGCGACAACTTGCCCAAGGGCATTTACATCCAAAACGGCAAGAAAATAGTGGTGAAATAAATAAAAGGCCCGCTATTGTTCAAAAATCCACGTAAGGTGTAAGCCGGTCGATGACATCCGGCGTAAAGTCTGGCAGGAGACGAAGGTCATCGAGGGAGCGGAGAGGACCCTTCAGACGGCGGTAATCAGTGATGGCCTTTGCCTGATAAAAACTGATATAGGGATGCCGTCTCAATTGTGACAGTGAAAGTTGATTGACATTGAGTTTCCTCACCGATGCCGGCTTGCAGGTGAGGAAACCAACAGCCTCCTCGGGAAAGCCCTCAATCTCAAACAATTGGTCGGTGGAACAGTAGCCCCCCAATTGCTCACGATAAGTCACCACCTTGCGGGCAAAATAGCTGCCAATGCCTGGCACCTTTTTCAGCATGGTAGTGTCTGACGTGTTGAGGTCGATGTGCTCCCCCACCCTCATCTTTATGGGATAACGCACCGTGTCGCGGACATATCCCGCGACACCTCTGTCTGAACTTTCTGCCGCTTTTCCATTCTGCACAGAACCACCCGATATTTCCCCATCGCGGGAAGAGCCCCAGTGGGTACTTCTTCCATTCCCAACACCACTGTTCGGATAGCGGTGGCTACCGCCATACTGCCGAGGTCGGCCATACACCTCCGATGCCGAACGGAAATCATCGGAAATGCGGATATAGGGCTGCAACTCACGATATTGTCCTGCCGTCAGTCCATAGACCCGTGCGAAATCCTCTGGTTGACGGAACACACCACCCCTGGCACGATAGCGGTATATATTACGCACCTGCCACGGCTGAAGGCCGAGGGCAAGCAACTGGGTGCTGTCGGCGGTGTTGGGATCGAAAGGAGACAGTCTCACCTCCCTTTGCTCCGCAGCATAATAAGCGCCAGTTTCCGGCGGTCCCTCCATCCCTTCCGTCATCGCCAGACTGTCTGCCTCCATGCCGGGTGTGGCATCATGGCGCCCACCCAGCAAAAAGATGACGCCCAATGCTGCGACAGCCACACACATTGCCACAACAAGCACCTTGCGGTCTGATTTCTGGAAATAGAAAAACTCCCTCCAAGACATGCAGCAGCAGTTTTAGATGATTTTTGACTGATGAAGGAAGATGAAAGCGATGCACAGAGGGCATACAAAACGTACGAAGAAGATGAATACACTGTAACTCCATTGGGCGGTCTCACCCCAGTTGGTGATCTGGTCGCTCACTATTTTCCGAGGGACATACCAGCCAACGAAAAGACTGGTGAGGAAGGCGCCCAAGGGCAGCAAGATGTTGGCAGTGAGCGAATCGCAGAAGTCCAACAGTCCCTGTCCCATGATGGTGAGATGGGCAAGCACGCCATTGGACAGCGAGCAGAGCACCGCGATGATACCACAGAGCACGGTGACAATCCATGCCCCTTGGTTGCGGGTGATATGTAGTTCCTCATGGAAGAAAGCGGTACCTATCTCATGCATCGAAATGGTGGAAGTGAGCGCTGCCAGTGCCAGCAACGAATAGAAGAGCAAAGAGATGACATATCCCACCACAGGAACACTGCCGAACGCCTCATGAAACACATTGGGCAACGTGATGAAAATGAGCGATGGCCCTGAGTTGGGGTTTACCCCCACAGAAAAAGCCGCGGGGAAAATCATCAGTCCAGCAAGAATGGCAATAAGAGTGTCGAGCAGGGCTATCTGGACAGCAGCATTCACCAACCTGGTCTTTTTGGAAAAATAGGAGGCGT